>NZ_JAALDU010000135.1 GCF_014145015.1 Dietzia sp. E1
GTGGCGGCCGGCGCGGCGGCGGCCTTGGAGGCGGCGGCACGGGTGGCGCGGGAGGCCTCGGCGGAGGCGAGCTCCTCGGTGACGAGCGCGATCATCGCCATGGGCGCGTTGTCGCCCTTGCGGTTCTCGAGCTTGACGATCCGGGTGTAGCCACCGTCGCGGTTGGCCGCGCGCGGTCCGATCTCGGCGAACAGCTTGTGCAGCACGTCCTTGTCGCGGATGACCTTGGCGGCCTCACGACGGTCAGCCAGCGTGCCGCGGCGGGCCTTGGTGATGAGCTTCTCCGCGTAGGGGCGCAGCAGCTTCGCCTTGGTCTCCGTGGTGCGGATGGCATCGTGCTCGAACAGCTGGGTGGCCAGGTTCGAGAGGATGAGCCGCTGGTGGGCGGCGGATCCGCCGAGGCGGGCGCCCTTCTTGGGCTTGGGCATCAGATTCTCCTAGGAATGGTGTTCCGGCCGCTCGTCAGAGCTGCTCGGTCTCGGCGTAATCCTCGCCGCCCTCGTCGGTCCACGTCCCGGTCTCGGCGTCGTAGCCGGCGACCGAGGCGGGATCGAATCCGGGGGGCGCGTCCTTGAGCGACAGGCCCAGCTCGACGAGCTTGACCTTGACCTCGTCGATCGACTTCTGGCCGAAGTTGCGGATGTCGAGCAGGTCCGACTCGCTGCGCGCCACGAGCTCGCCCACCGTGTGGACGCCCTCGCGCTTGAGGCAGTTGTAGGACCGGACCGACAGGTCCAGGTCGTCGATGGGCATGCCGTAGGCGGCGATGTGGTCGGCCTCGGCCGGGCTGGGCCCGATCTCGATGCCCTCCGCCTCCTCGTTGAGCTCACGGGCGAGGCCGAAGAGCTCGACGAGGGTCTTGCCGGCGGACGCCAGGGCGTCCCGGGCGGTCATCGAGTTCTTGGTCTCGACGTCCAGGACCAGGCGGTCGAAGTCGGTGCGCTGGTGCACACGGGTGGCCTCGACCTTGTAGGTCACCTTGAGGACGGGCGAGTAGATCGAGTCGACGGGGATCCGGCCGATCTCGTGGCCCGCGTCCTTGTTGAGCCCGGCGGGCACGTAGCCACGACCACGCTCGACGACCAGCTCGATCTCCAGACGGCCCTTCTCGTTGAGAGTGGCGATGTGCAGGTCCGGGTTGTGCACCTCGACGCCTGCGGGCGGGACGATGTCACCGGCGGTGACGGCGCCCGGGCCCTGCTTCTTGAGGTACATGGTGACCGGCTCGTCCTCGACGGACGAGACGACCAGGCCCTTGAGGTTGAGGATGATGTCGGTGACATCCTCCTTGACACCCGGCACGGTGGTGAACTCGTGCAGGACGCCCTCGATGCGGATGCTGGTCACGGCCGCGCCCGGGATGGACGACAGCAGCGTGCGCCGCAGCGAGTTGCCGATGGTGTAGCCGAAACCGGGCTCGAGGGGCTCGAGCACGAACCGCGAGCGGTTCTCGGAGACGACCTCCTCGGTGAGGGTGGGCCGCTGGGAGATGAGCATGTGCTACCTCTTTCGATTCTCGGCGCCCGCTATTTGACGCCGTGGGAACCCACCGTCGCCGGGCGGGCCGCGGTGTGCGGCCCGCCCGG
>NZ_JAALDU010000136.1 GCF_014145015.1 Dietzia sp. E1
AAGGCACTGCAGGTCAGAGGTGGTATCGGCACGGAGGCCGATGGGCAGACGCTCAGGCGTCTAGGGTCAGACGGCTGTGTGCGGCACGGGCACCGACTCGATGGCGGGGAAGTTGCTCTTCGCGTATCCGGCGATCGATCGGATGCCCGCGATGTTGATCGTGCCGCCCACGGCTGCGCCCGCCACGGGCACGACCTTCACCAGGTTGATGGACCCTGTGGTGCCGAACTTGGTCACCAGCCGGAAGCCCACCGCCTTGTTGATCTTGCTCAGGACAGTGCCCGGCACCCTCTTGAGGGCCGCAATCGCCGTCTTGGTGCCGATCTCGACGCCGGCCTTGGACATCGCCTCGACTCCGGCGGAACCGATCAGCGACACCGCGATGACGCTGCGGACCTCCTCACTGCGAACGTCGTAGCCGCGCAGGTGTGCAACCGCCGCGATCATGCGGGTGGCACGCGTATAGAACACGGTGACATCGGTGGGGAGCGCCACCGCCATCGTGGCCAGGCCCCCGAGCCCGGAGACGAAACCCGATGCGCCCACGACCCTGGTGTGCGTGGCGATGATCCGCTTGATCGCCTTCTCCACGTCGTTCCCCGAGTGCTTCAGCGCCTCATCGGCAATGGCCTCGGCGCTCTTGACGGGGCCGAAGCCGTTCACTCCCGCGTCGAGAATGAAGTCGATGGTGGCGGTGGCTGCCGCCTCCATATCGCCTTCGGAGATCGACTTGGTGATCTCCTTGACACGCTTGGGTTGGGCGATTGCCATGAGGGGCGCCTTCCTGACAGGCCTGAGGGACGGTTCTCACGACGGCCGATCCGTGAGTCCGCGGCGCCGAGCGAGGGAGACTCAGCACCGGAAGGAAGGATAAGCACTATTTGGCTCTGATGGTTAACGGTGTCGACTATTACGCGAGAACCGTTGTGCCAGCCTCTGAGCTTTTACCCGTCTGACCTGGGGCGCCCTGAACGGGGCTCGCAGGGAACTGCAGGTCGAGCCCGATGCGGCGGCCTGAGAACGGCATAACACTCTGCGTCCGCCGCCCTGTCGGCGGTCACGCGAGGCAGTGCGGCACCTGGCGGAGAACTGTGGTGTAACCACTGCGAGCCTCTAGCCGATTTTTCGCAATGGTCACACCAAAGTTCAGGCCCCTCCACGGCCAGGGTCCGGCCCGGGCCTGAAGCGGCATGGCTCACCAGCACGCAAGCCCCTGACCTGCGGTGCCCTGAACGGGTGTTCCAGGGCACCGCAGGCCAGAGGCGGTGACAGCGCCCGCCACCGGGCGCGAGACCTCGCCGATCAGATCGCCAGCACCGCCGAGACGTCGTGGGCGGCGGACGCGTCGGAGGCGCCCGAGTGCGAGATCCGCCCGGACTCCATCACGTAGTAGACGTCCGAGGCGCGCAGCGAGAAGCCGACGTGCTGCTCGACCAGCAGGACGGACAGGTCGCCGCGGGACGCGAGCTCCACGATGATCCGCTCGATCTCGGCCACCACGTTGGGCTGAATGCCCTCGGTGGGCTCGTCCAGGACCAGCATCCGCGGCTCGGTGATGAGCGTCCTCGCGATCGCCAGCTGCTGGCGCTGACCGCCGGAGAGGAGGCCAGCCTTGCGGTCGAGCAGCTCGCGCAGCGCCGGGAACAGGTCCAGCGACTCGTCGATCAGCGCCTTGCCGCGCTTGCGGCCGTCGGCGACCAGCTGGAGGTTCTCGGCGGTGGTGAGCTGCGTGAACGACTGCTGCCCCTGCGGGACGTAGCCGATCCCGCGGGCCACCCGCGCGTGCGGACGCAGGCGGGTGATGTCCTCGCCGTCGAAGGTGATGGTCCCGCCCTTGCACGGCAACAGTCCCACGGCGGTGCGCAGCAGGGTGGTCTTGCCGGCGCCGTTGTGGCCGAGGATCGCGGCCACTCCCCCGGCGGGGACCTCGAGGTCGACGCCGTGGACGACCTCCGAACCGCCGTAGCCCGCGCGGACGCCGGACATGCTCAACAGTGCGCTCATCGCGGGGTCTCCTCGGTGTCGGCGGCGTCGGTGTTGGTGGCGGCGTCGGCGTCGGCGTCGGCCAACTCGGTGCCGGTCGCGGCGGCGGTGCCCAGGTAGACCTGCTGCACCTTGGGGTCGGCCTGGATCTCGGCGACCGTGCCCTCGGCCAGCACCTTGCCGGCGGCCAGGACGGTGACGGAGGTCGCGAACGCGCGCATGAACTCCATGTCGTGCTCCACCACCACGACGGTGCGGTCGGCGGCGATCCGCTGCAGGAGTTCGCCCGTGGCCTGCCGTTCCTCGGCGCCCATGCCGGCGACGGGCTCGTCGAGCAGCATGACGCCGCAGTCCTGGACCAGCAGCATCCCGATCTCGAGCCACTGCTTCTGCCCGTGCGCCAGCACCCCGGCCTTGGTACCGGCCAGGCGCTCCAGCCCGATCGTGGCCAGCGCCTCGGCGACGCTCTCCTCCCGGCCGTGGCGCCGCCGCAGCAGGGTGAGCGGCCCGCGGCGGGCGCCGGCGGCGATGTCGAGGTTCTGCTCCACGGTGAGGTCCTCGAAGACCGACGCCGTCTGGAACGTCCGGCCGATCCCGAGCTTGGCGATCTTGTGCGTCTTGAGCCCCAGCACCGGCTGCCCTGACTTGTCGACGGTGCCGGTCGCGGGCACGAGCCCGGTGATGGCGTCCACCACGGTGGTCTTGCCGGCGCCGTTGGGCCCGATGAGGAACCGCAGGTCACCCTGGATCAGTGTGAGGTCCACGCCGTCCACGGCCCGGAAGCCGTCGAACGTCACGGTCAGGCCGCGGACCTCGAGGTAGGTGCCGGCGCCCTGCTCACGGCCCGCAGGGCGGGACCGGGTGGAGGCGGCGCCGGGCAGCCGGAGCTCGGCGCCGGTGAGGGTGCCCGCCGAGAGGGCGGCACCGATGCCGAAGGCGGTGGAGTGGGTCATCGGGGCTCCTCGATGGTGGCGGCGGAGGTGGCAGCGGAGGTGGCGGTGGCGGCGCCGGAAGGTCCGGCCGCCCGGGCGGTGGCGGGCCGGTCGGGGGTGGTGGAGCTCGTCGTCGTCACCTTCGCGCGTCGGCGCCGCACCGCGAACAGCGACGCCAGGCCGCCGGGCAGGAACCCGACGACGACGATGAACAACACGCCCTGCAGGTAGGTCCACTGCGACGGGTAGGCCTCGGAGAACGCGGTCTGCGCCCACGCCACGCCGATCGCGCCGAGGACCGGGCCGAGCAGGGTCGCGCGGCCGCCGATCGCCACGCCGATGAGGAATGCGATCGACGGCGCGATGCCGATCGCCGACGGCGAGATGATCCCGACGATCGGCACGAACAGCGCCCCGGCGATCCCCGCGGCGAACGCGGCCACGGCGTAGGCGAACGACTTGATCAGCGCCGGGTCGTAGCCGAGGAAGCGGACGCGCTCCTCCTGGTCGCGCACGGCCACGAGTAGCTCGCCGAAGCGGGACTGCATGAGCTGCCGCACCAGCAGCACCACGGCGAGCAGCGCGCCGCCGGCGAGGAAGTACAGCATCCGCCGGTTCGCGGGGTCGGACAGCGCGAAGCCGAAGAACCCGGTGAAGCGGTTGAGGCCGTTGGAGCCGCCCAGCTCGGGTCGACTGACGAGGAAGATCGCGGCCGCGGCGGCCAGGGCCTGCGAGAGGATCGCGAAGTAGGCGCCCTTGACCTTGCGGTGGAACACCAGGTAGCCGAACCCGAACGCCAACAGCGGCGGGACCAGCAGGATCACCGCGATCGTGAACCCGGGCGAGGCGAACGGCACCCAGTAACCGGGCAGCTCGCGCGTGCCGGCGATCTGCATGAAGTCCGGCAGGGCGTCGGGACCGCCGCGGTCGCGGGCGTCGGAGAGCTTGAGGAACATGGCCATCGCGTAGGCGCCCACGCCGAAGTACACGCCCTGACCCAGCGTGAGCATGCCGCCTCGCCCCCACGCCAGGCCGATGCCGCTGGCGACGATCGCGTAGCAGAAGAACTTGGCCAGCAGGCCCAGGCGGAAGTCGCTGAGCAGCAGCGGCGCCAGGCCGAAGATGACCAGCGCCGCCACCGCGAGCGCGGCCCAGAACATCCAGCGGGGGCGCTCGACGTCGCCGGCGAGCAGGCGCCGGGCGCGGGACCGGGGCGGTGGGCCGGCGTCGGCGGGCGGGGTCGCCGGTGGTGCGTCGGTCGGCGTATCGGGTGACGACGACGAGGTGGTCGTCGCGGCCGCACGGGCAGTGGTGGTGTCGGTCATGCCAGGCTCCTGGTCTTGACGGCGAACAGGCCCTGCGGTCGCACCTGCAGGAAGAAGATGATGGTGACAAAGACGAGGACCTTGGCCACCGAGGCGGTGGTGGAGTATTCGAAGAACGAGTGGAGGACGCCGAGCGCGAACGCGGCGATCACGGCGCCCCGCAACTGGCCGAGGCCGCCCACGACCACCACGAGGAACGCGTCGATGAGGTACGACTGGCCGATCGTGGGGCTCGTCGAGCCGATGAGCGTGAGCGCCACGCCCGCCACCCCGGCGAGGCCGGAGCCGATGAAGAACGTCGTGATGTCGGTCCGGCGGGAGCTGATGCCGGACGACTCGGCGAGGTCCCGGTTGAGCGTGACGGCCCGGATGCGGCGGCCCATGGGCGTGAACTTCATGGCGGCCATGACGGCCGCGACACACGCGATGGCCAGGACGAAGATGAACACGCGCGTCAGCGGCACCGACGCGCCGAGCAGCTCGACGCTTCCGCGCAGGAACTCGGGCACCTCGACGTTGACGGCGGGCGCGCCCCAGATGTCGCGGGCGATCTGCTGCAGCACCAGGCCCACGCCGAACGTGACGAGCAGGGTGTCGAGCGGACGGGCGTAGAGGCGGCGGATGAGCGTGACCTCGAGCAGCACGCCCAGCAGGCCGCCCACTACGAACCCCAGCACGAGCGACAGGGCCAGGCCGGCGCCGGAGGCGGCCATGATCTGCTGCACGACGTAGGCGGTGTAGCAGCCGGCCATGATGAACTCGCCGTGCGCCATGTTGATGACGCCCATCTGCCCGAACGTCAGGGACAGTCCGAGGGCGGCGAGCAGGAGGATGGAGCCGATGCTCAATCCGGTCGCGAGTTGTCCGATGAGGATGTCCACACCGGCTCCTTTCTCTGGGCCCCGCCCTCCCCGCCCCCGGCCTCGGTTCAGGGGCCGGGCGGGAGCGGGGTGGGTCGGGCGGGCTGGTCGGGCGGTCTTGTCGGGCGTCAGTTTCCGGACAGGTCGCCGGCCCAGTCGTAGGACTCGAGGAACGGGTCGGGCTCGATCGCCTCGCCGGAGCTCCACACCTCGTAGATCAGGCCGTCGGGGCGGATCTCGCCGACGATCGCGGTCTTGGAGATGTGGTTGTTCTCGCCGTTGATGGTGACGGTGCCCTCGGGGGCGTCGAAGCTGACGCCGTCGGCGGCGTCCTGGATGGCGTCGACGGCGAAGGAGTCCGCCTTCTCGACCGTGTTCTTCCACAGGTAGACCGACGTGTACGCGGCTTCCATCGGATCGGAGGTGACGCGGTTCGCGCCGTACTTCGCCTTGAACGCGTCGACGAACGCGGTGTTCTCCGGCGAGTCGATCGTCTGGTAGTAGTTCCACGAGGTCAGCTGGCCGTCAATATTCGCGGCGCCGATGCCCTGGACCTCCTCCTCGGCGATCGACACGCTCACCACCGGGGTGTCCTCGGCGGACAGGCCGGCGTTGGAGTACTCGCGGAAGAACGCCACGTTGGAGTCGCCGTTGAGCGTGTTGAACACGGCGTCCGGGTTGGCGGTGCGCACCTTGTTGACGATGGTGGAGAAGTCGGTCGAGCCGAGCGGGGTGTAGTCCTCGCCGAGGATCTCGACCTCGTTCGCCGCGGCCCACGCCTTGATGACGCGATTGGCGGTCTGCGGGAAGACGTAGTCCGAGCCCACGAGGTACATGGACTCCACGCCCTGCTCCTTGAGGTACTCCAGGGCGGGGACGATCTGCTGGTTGGTGGTGGCGCCGGTGTAGAAGATGTTCTCCGAGGCCTCGAGGCCCTCGTACTGCACCGGGTAGTAGAGCAGCGCGTTGGCGTCCTCGACCACGGGCAGCATCGCCTTGCGGGAGGACGAGGTCCAGCCGCCGAAGATCGCGGCGACGCAGTCACTGGTGATGAGCTTCTGCGCCTTCTCGGCGAACACGGCCGGGTCGGAGGCGCCGTCCTCCACCACGGGTTCGATCTGCTTGCCCAGCACCCCGCCCTCGGCGTTGATCTGCTCGATCGCCAGGGCCACCGAGTCACGCACGGTCTTCTCGGAGATGGCCATCGTCCCGGACAGGGAGTGCAGCGACCCGACCTTGATCGTGTCGCCGGAGGTGTCGACGCAGGACTCGGCGGCGGCCGCCGTGGCGGTGTCGCTGGTCTTGCTGCCGCACGCGGTGAGCGCGCCGGCGCCGAGCAGGACCAGTCCGGCGGTGGCCAGCGCGCGCCGGGTGCGGCTCGGGCGCCGGGCTCGGCTCGGGCGCTGGCTCTGACCGGAGGAGAGGGAGGTGGAGTTCACGTGATTGACCTGACCTTCACTGACCGGCTGTCGAGGGTGCCCGCGGGATGCGGGGCTCGAAGCGCGATGCGGATAAAGGTATGGACAACATGTGAGTCGGCTGAGTCGCCGATGTTTCGCGACCGTTGCCTCTACCGGCGTTGTGTGAACGCTGCGTGACGCAAGTCAGGCGGCCGTGCGGCGGGCGCGGGATGCCCGCGGCCGGGAGGCGGAGGCAGTTCCCCGGCCGGTCAGCTCTTGCGCAGGTCGGGCACCGCCGCCCCGAGCAGGTGCATGCGGGCCGCGGACCACACCGCTCGCACGGCGGCCTCCACGTTCTCCTGCCCCCGACCCAGCACTCGCAGCCACGCACCGCAGCCGTCGGGCAGGGTGCTCACGCCGCAGCGCACAGCCGATCCCGCCACCGCGCTCGTCGCGCCCCCGAGCCCGTCGGCCGCCTCTCGCATGACCCCGGCGAGCTCCTCGGCCGGGCCGGGCGCGACCACGAACAGCGTCCCGATCGCGTCGGCGTCGCCGGTGACCAGCGGGTGCCCGGCATCGTCGCGGGTGATGCGGGTGGTGTCCACGACGAGCGGGACGCCGCCGGGTCGGGTGATCTCCACCGCCGAGACGTAGGCGTCCACGTCCCAGCTCTCCCCGCGGGCCACGCGTCCGGCGGTGAGGATGTCGGCCGCGATGAGCGTCGCGTCCTCGGGCACCTCGGCCCGCAGTCGCTGTTGGAACCGGCTGCCGCCGTACGGGATGAGCAGGTCGGGCAGCCACTCGCACACCGCGCCGTCGCCGAGCCGCAGGGTGACGTTCTGCGTGGCGTACCCGACGTCCATGCGGTGCACGCGGTTCGCGGCCTGCGTGGTGACCAGCGCATGGGCCCTGTCGCCGAGCCGGACGTCCATGTCGAGCCGGTCGCCGCCGACGATCCCGCCGCCGGTCGACATCACGTACACCACCGGCATCCCCGGCATCGCCGGGTCGAGGTACAGCGGCCGCATCACCTGCAGCGGCGACTTCTGGAAGCGGTCGGCCAGCACGGTCCGGCCGGCGAGGCCGGCAGCACGGGGATCGCGGGCGCGGCGGAAGTCCAGGTCGAGCACGCCCACCTTGCCGGGTGAGCCGACGGGCAACGCCCCGGGCCCGGTCTGCGGTCCGGCGGCGACGACGGGCCAGACGAACCCCGGGTCGGCGGCGCGGGTGAGTCGATCGCTCGCTGTGCCGGTGTCCTGTCCGGTGTCCCGCGGCGCGCTCACCGCGCGGGCAGCAGGTCCGCCCGGCGCGACTCGAGGTAGTCCAGCACCTCGTCGATGCCGGTGCCGGACAGGCAGTCGGTGAGCGCGACGGGCTTGCCCGAGCGGACGCGGTCGGCATCGGAGGACATGACGCCCAAGTCGCAGCGCACGTACTGGGCAATGTCGATCTTGTTGATCACCAGCAGGTCGCACTCGGTGATGCCGGGTCCGCGCTTGCGGGGCATCTTCTCCCCCTCGGCGGTGTCGAGGACGAAGAGGAACAGGTCCACCAGCGCCGGCGAGAAGGTCAACGTGAGGTTGTCGCCGCCGGACTCGAAGATGAGGGTGTCGACGTCGGGGTGATCCTCGAGCATCTCGGCGCCCACCGCGAGGTTCATGGTGGGGTCGTCGCGCACGGCAGTGTGGGGGCACGAGCCGGTCTCGACGCCCACGACCCGGGCCGGATCCAGCACGCCGGCCAGCGTGCGGCGGACGTGCTCGGCGTCCTCCTGGGTGTAGATGTCGTTGGTGATCACGGCCGGGGTGCGGCCCCGGGCGATCAGCTCGGGGACCAGCGCCTCGATGAGCGCCGTCTTGCCGGAGCCCACCGGCCCGCCGATCCCGATCCGCAACACCTGCTGTGCCTCTGCCATGGACGAGACGCTAATGCAGTCGTGTTTCGATTCTGTTGCGTGCCGAGCCGCTGACCCGCCGGGCCTAGTTCCTGGGCAGAACCACCGCGGCCAGCACGGTCGCCGTGGCGGTCAGGCCCAGGACCATCGCGACGGTCCCCGGCCATCCCGCCAGGTGCAGAAAGATCCCGCCCGCGAACCCGAACAGCGATGAGCCGCCGTAGTAGCCCAGGTTGTACAGCGACGAGGACTGGGAACGCCCTGCCACCGCCGAGGACCCCGCCCAGCCCGAGGCCACGGCATGCGCGGCGAAGAACCCCACGGTGAGGATCACCGTCCCGGCGATGATCGCCCACAAGCTCATGACCAAGGTGAGCGCGGTGCCCGCCATCATCGTCAGGTTGCCGGCGATCAGCACCGGCTTGCGGCCGAACCGAGAGGCCAGCACGCCCGCCCGAGGCGCCGAGAAGGTGCCCGCGAGGTAGGCCAGGAAGATGAAGGACACCAGCCAGATGGGCAACGAGAACGGTGGGTCCGCCAGGCGGAAGCCGAGGAAGTTGTAGACGGCGACGAACCCGCCCATCGTCAGGCAGCCCTGCAGGTAGATCACCCATAGGGCCGGGGAGCGCAGATTCCCCAGCAACGCGGCCATCGCCTCGCGCAACCGGGTGACGCGAGGGGTGAAGTTCTGGGCGCGCGGGGCGGTGCGCAGGAAGATGAGCACGCAGAGCACCGCGAGCCCGGTGACCAAGAGCATCCCGAGTTCCCAACCGATTGCTTGCCCGACGGGCGCGGCGATGATGCGCCCGGCGAGGCCGCCGATGGTCGTGCCGGACACGTACGTGCCCGCCGCGATCGCGGCGACCTTCGGGCTGACCTCCTCGCTGAGGTACGCCACGGCCAGGGCGGGCACCCCGCCCAGCATGAGGCCTTCGACGAACCGCAGGGCGAGCATCCACCAGAACCCGGGCATGATCGTGATCAGCGCCGCGCAGAGGCAGGCCAGGGCGATCGCGGTGAGCATCGCCTGCTTGCGGCCCACCGCGTCGCCGACATACGACCACGGAATCACGCCCAGTGCCACGCCGAGGGTCGCGGCGGAGATCATGAGCGCGGCCCGATCGGGGCTCACGTGGAGATCGTCCGCGATCAGAGGCAACAGTCCCTGGGGCGAGTAGAGCTGGGCGAACGTGGCGACGCCGATGAAGAACAACGCCGCCAGCAGCCGGCGGTACGGCGGGGTCCCCGGCTTCAGGCCCGTGCCGGAACCAGCCCCGTCGTCGTTCACAGGCCCTCCCGGTTCAGTCGCGCGCGTGTCTCAGGACCGCTCCGCGGCCGTGCCCCGGATTGTGCCCGGCGTCCCCGAGCCCGCGTCACTCGCGCCCCCCTGACCTGGGCTGCCCTGGACGGGGTGTTCAGGGCACCGCAGGTCAGAGCGCTGCGGCGGGCCGGCGGGCCGGCGGGCGGCGCGGGCCAACGAACCAGCGGGGTCAGGACGCGAACAGTCGCGCCTCGGCCCGCTCGTGGTGGCACGACGCGAGGTCCAGCACCGGCGCGAACCCGC
>NZ_JAALDU010000137.1 GCF_014145015.1 Dietzia sp. E1
CGGTAGCGCCCCCGCGCGCGGCGAGGGGCGCCCGGCGCTGGTCGACGCGGCGCCGCGACGGGCCTGATGTGCCCCCGCCCACCCGGTCGTGGGATGATCGGCGACGTGCTGAAGTGGACCACTGCCGGAGAATCGCATGGCCAGGCCCTCGTGACGATCGTCGAGGGCGTCATCGCGGGCGTCGAGGTGACGAGCGAGCAGATCGCCGCGCAACTCGCCCGCCGCCGCCTCGGCTACGGCCGCGGTGCGCGCATGAAGTTCGAGGCCGACGCCGTGCGCGTGCTGGGCGGCGTCCGGCACGGCCGGACCATGGGATCGCCGGTGGCGATCGAGGTCGGGAACACCGAGTGGCCCAAGTGGGAACAGATCATGTCGGCGGACCCCGTGGACCCCGAGGAGATCGACGACAAGGCCCGCGCCGCCCGCCTGACCCGCCCGCGGCCCGGTCACGCGGACTTCTCCGGGATGCTCAAGTACGACTTCGACGACGCCCGGATGGTCCTCGAGCGGGCCAGCGCGCGTGAGACCGCCGCCCGCGTCGCGGCGGGGACGGTCGCCCGCGGTGTGCTCCGCGACGTCCTCGGCGTGGAGGTGCTGTCCCACGTCATCTCCATCGGCGCCTCGGAGCCCTACGTGGGCCCCGAGCCGACGTTCGCCGATCTCGACGCGATCGACGCCAGCCCGGTGCGCGCGTTCGACGCCGCCGCCGCGGACTCGATGATCGCCGAGATCGAGGCCGCCAAGAAGGCCGGTGACACCCTCGGGGGCGTGGTCGAGGTCGTCGTCCACGGGCTCCCGATCGGACTCGGGTCGCACGTGTCGGGCGAGGAGCGTCTCGACGCCCAGTTCGCCGGCGCCCTCATGGGGATCCAGGCCATCAAGGGCGTCGAGGTCGGTGACGGGTTCGAGACGGCCCGCCGGCGCGGCAGCGTCGCCCATGACGAGATGGTCCGGGGTGCGGACGGCGTCGAGCGGCGCAGTAACCGCGCGGGCGGACTCGAGGGCGGCATGACCAACGGCCAGCCCCTGCGGGTGCGGGCGGCGATGAAGCCCATCTCGACCGTTCCGCGCGCCCTCGCGACGGTCGACATGGAGGACGGGTCGGCGGCCACGGCGATCCATCAGCGCTCGGACGTGTGCGCCGTCCCCGCGGCGGGCGTCGTCGCGGAGTCGATGGTCGCGCTCGTGCTGGCCCGGGCGATACTGCAGAAGTTCGGTGGCGACTCGCTGGCGGAGACCCGCCGCAACGCCGAGGGGTACCTCGACGCGGTCGCCGAGCGTCTGGACTGGGCGACGGACGAGGTATGAGCGGCCCGGCACGCCCGGTCGCGGTGCTCGTGGGCCCGCCCGGCGCCGGGAAGACCACCATCGGCCGCAAACTCGCCCGACGCCTCGAGCTGCCGTTCCTGGACGCCGATCACCTGATCGAGGAGGCCGAGGGCCGGAGTATCCCCGAGATCTTCGCCTCCGACGGTGAGCCCGCCTTCCGAGAGATCGAGGAGCGGATCATCGGCGAGGCCCTCACCTCCTTCGACGGGGTGCTCTCCCTCGGTGGTGGCGCGGTGCTGTCCCCGGTGACACGGGAGCGGCTGCGCGGGCACCGGGTCGTCCACCTCACGATCGGCGTCGCCGAGGGCGTGCGCCGTTCCCAGGGGCCGGGTCGCCCACTGCTGTCCGGCGGTGACGTCACCGCGCGGTACCAGGCACTGCTCACCGAGCGGGCACCCCTGTACCGGGAGGTGGCCTGGACGACCGTGAGCACCGAGCGGCGCAGTTCGGGCAAGGTGGTGTCGGACATCGTCGACAGGCTCGACTCCGGCGACCCGCATCCGCGGGGCGCCGGCGGCCGGACGAGATGATGGTGAGGACGTGCACACGCGTGCGGAGACGATCGATGAGCGGGAGCGACAGATGAACCAGGATCCGAACACCAGCGACCCCGTCGTCGTGGAGGTGCGTGCCGCGGACCCGTATCCCGTGGTGATCGGCCGCGGGCTGCTGCCGGAGATCCTCGAGGCGTGCTCGTCCTCGCGGACCGTCGCGATCTTCTACCAGCCGCCGTTGGCGCAGACGGCCGAGACGTTGCGCGAGAAGCTCGCCGAGGCGGGGGTGGACGCCCACCGCATCGAGATCCCCGACGCCGAGGCCGGGAAGGACCTCGCCGTGGCCGGGTTCTGCTGGGACGTCCTCGGGCAGATCGGGCTCAACCGCAAGGACACGATCGTCAGCCTGGGCGGCGGGGCCGCCACCGACCTCGCCGGCTTCGTCGCCGCCACGTGGATGCGGGGCGTCCGGGTGGTGCACATCCCCACGACGCTGCTGGCGATGGTCGACGCGGCCGTCGGCGGCAAGACCGGCATCAACACGGACGCGGGCAAGAACCTCGTGGGCAGCTTCCACGAGCCGGCGGCGGTGTTCATCGACACGGCCACCCTGGAGTCCGTTCCCCGTAACGAGTTGGTCTCGGGCATGGCCGAGGTGGTCAAGTGCGGCTTCATCGCCGACCCCGTGATCCTCGACCTCATCGAGGCCGACCCGCAGGCGGCGCTGGACCCGTCCGGGGACACGATCGTCGAGCTGATCCGCCGCAGCGTGCAGGTCAAGGCCGACGTCGTGGGGCAGGACCTCAAGGAGTCGGGCCTGCGGGAGATCCTCAACTACGGGCACACCCTCGGCCACGCGGTCGAGCGTCGCGAGCAGTACCGCTGGCGTCACGGCGCCGCGATCAGCGTGGGCATGTGCTTCGTCGCGGAGTTGGCGAGGCTCGCCGGTCGCCTCGACGACGCGACGGCCGACCGCCACGCGACGGTCCTGGCCTCGCTCGGCCTGCCGACCGGGTACGACCCGGACGCGTTCCCGCGCCTGCTCGAGCTCATGGCCGGGGATAAGAAGAACCACTCCGGCTTCCTGCGGCTGGTGGTGCTGGACGGGCTCGCGCGCCCCTCCCGGATGGAGGCCCCGGACCCGTCGCTGATGACGGCCGCCTACGCCACCATCTCCGAGGGCCGTGCCCCCAGCGGTGGGGGGATCCTCCTGTGATCGAGCGACTCGCCCGCCGCCGGAAGGCCCTGGCCGTCGCCCTCGCGGACGTCGGCGCGCAGGGCCTGTTGGTCACCGATCCGCGCAACATCGCCTACCTGACCGGGTTCCGCGGGTCCGGTGGCGTCGCGTTGGTGGACGACGACGGCGAGGCGGTGCTCTGCACGGATTCGCGGTACGAACTCCAGGTGGTCGAGCAGGCCCCGGACGTGGGGCACGTGATCTCGCGGGAGTACGTCTCCGGCGCGCTCGGACGTCGCCGCGGCCCCGCGGACGCCCCGCTCGCCGTGGAGGCCGAGCACATGACGCTGTCGGCGGCGTCCGCCCTCCGCCGCGCGCTCGCGGACACCGGGGGAGCGGCCACCCGCATCGTCGAGACCAGCGGCCTCGTGGAGCAGGTGCGCCGCGCCAAGGACGCCGAGGAGCTGGCGCTCATCGAGCGCGCCTGCGGCGTGGTCGACGAGGCGTGGACACACCTGGTGAACGCCGGGGCCATCGCCGTGGGCCGCACCGAGCGGGAGGTCGCGGCCGACCTCGAACACGCGATGCGGCGGGCGGGATCGGACGGAGTGGCGTTCGAGACGATCGTCGCCTCCGGCCCCAACGGAGCGCACCCGCACCACGTGCCGGGCGACCGGGCGCTCGCCGACGGCGACCTCGTGGTGGTCGACTTCGGCGCCACCGTCTCCGGCTACGCGTCGGACTGCACCCGCACGGTCGCGCTGGGCACCGCCCCGGATCGGCTGCTGGACGCCTACGACGTCGTCCTGCGTGCGCAGCTGGCCGGCGTGGGGGCGGTGCGCGAGGGGATGGGGTGCGCGGACCTCGACGCGGTGAGCCGGGGCATCATCGACGACGCCGGGTTCGGCGACCACTTCGGCCACTCGCTGGGCCACGGGGTGGGCCTGGACGTGCACGAAGCGCCCGCGGTGTCGACGAGGTCCACGAGTACACTGTCCGACGGCGATGTGATCACCATCGAGCCGGGGATCTACCTCCCGGGTCTCGGCGGGATCCGGATCGAGGACACCGTGGCCGTCACCGGAGGTGGCGGGAGGTCCCTGACCACCACGTCGAAGGCTCTCAGGGCGCTCTGACCACCAGCGCGCCCCGAGCGGTCTGCCCACGACCACCTGCGCGGCGCCCACCACCGGCGTCCCGCCCGACGACTTTCCCGAAGGAGTACCGACTATGGCGTCCACCGCCGACTTCAAGAACGGCCTCGTCCTCAAAGAGGAGGGGCAGCTGTGGCAGATCGTCGAGTTCCAGCACGTCAAGCCCGGTAAGGGGCCGGCGTTCGTGCGGACGAAGCTGAAGAACGTCGTCACCGGGAAGAACGTCGACAAGACGTTCAGCGCCGGCGTCAAGGTCGAGATCGCGACGGTCGACCGCCGCGACATGACGTTCCTGTACCGCGACGGTGAGGACTACGTCCTCATGGACGAGCAGGACTACGAGCAGATCAACGTCAGCCCGGCCGTCATGGGTGACGGCGCGCGCTTCCTGCTCGAGAACACCACCGTCCAGGTCTCGTTCAACGAGGGCGTCCCGCTGTTCGCCGAGATGCCGGTCGCCGTGGACCTGATCGTGCAGCACACCGATCCCGGCCTCCAGGGTGACCGCTCCACCGGCGGCACCAAGCCCGCCACCCTCGAGACCGGCGCCGAGGTGCAGGTCCCGCTGTTCATCAACACCGGCGACAAGCTGCGCATCGACACCCGTGACGGCCACTACCTCAGCCGGGTGAACGACTGATCATGGCGGACGAGGTCGACCACCGGCGCCGAGGAGCTCGGTACCGGGCGCGCAGGCGTGCCGTCTCCCTGCTCTTCGAGGCCGAACTGCGGGACGCCGACGTCGTGCAGCTCGCCGAGGAGCGCCGCCGGATGGGGGAGGAGTCCCAGGAGTTCCACGACGTCGCGCCGTACACCATGGAGATCGTCACCGGCGTCGCCGAGCGGCTCGACCGGCTGGACTCGACGATCTCCGAGCACCTGCGGGAGTGGACGCTCGAGCGGCTGCCCGCCGTCGACCGCGCGGTGCTCCGCGCGGCCGCGTGGGAGCTGCTCTTCGGCTCCGACGAGGTGGACGCGGCGGTGGTGATCGACCAGGCGGTTCTGCTGGTGTCGGACCTGTCCGCGGAGAAGTCGGTGCCGTACGTCAACGCGGTCCTCGACCGGGTGGCCGGGCTGGCCCAGCACATCCGGGCCGCCGAGCGGGCCGTGTCGAGTCTGGACGGCCCCGACGGACCGGACGTCGGCGACACCGGCGGGCCCGACGTGTCGCAGGCCACGTCCGACGATCCGGGAACGGGCGCGGCCGACTGATAGAGTTCAGGTCCGAAAGCTATCCCTTTAACGAGCCGTCCAGCGAGGCGGACAAGGAGGTGGTGATCGGTGAGCGCTGACGGTTCGGAGACGAACTCGGTGTCACTCTTCACGTCCGACGACGTCGCCAGGACGGTGTCCCGCCTGGCACATCAGATCATCGAACGCACCGCTGCGGACGCGCCCGGCTCGGGCCCCGTGGTGCTGCTCGGCATCCCGACCCGGGGCGTGCCGCTGGCCGCTCGCCTCGCCGAGCGGATCCGCGAGTTCAGCGGGGCCGAGGTCCACGCCGGGTCACTCGACGTCACGCTCTACCGTGACGATCTCGCGGGCGGTCCGCACCGGCCCCTGGGCCCCACCAAGGTCCCGGGGCAGGGGATCGACGGGGCCACGGTCATCCTCGTCGACGACGTGCTGTTCTCGGGCCGCACCATCCGGGCCGCGTTCGACGCGCTCCGTGATCTCGGGCGGCCCGCGCGCGTGCAGCTCGCGGTCCTCGTCGACCGCGGTCACCGCGAGCTGCCCATCCGCGCCGACTACGTGGGCAAGAACGTCCCGACCTCCCGGGATGAGGGCGTGTCGGTGCGGCTCACCGAGATCGACGGCACCGACGCCGTGTTCCTGCGGCGGCCCGACCCGGAGAGGACGCGATGAAGCACCTGCTCTCGGCGGCCGACCTCGACCGGGACGCGGCGCTGTCGATTCTCGACGAGGCGGCGCGACTGAAGGAGGCACTCCTCGGTCGCGAGGTCCGCAAGTTGCCGACGCTGCGCGGCAAGACGGTGCTGACGGTGTTCTATGAGAACTCCACCCGGACCCGCGTGTCCTTCGAGACCGCCGGCAAATGGATGAGCGCTGACGTCATCAACGTCTCGGCGAGCGCGTCCTCCGTCCAGAAGGGCGAGTCCCTACGCGACACCGCGTTGACCCTCACCGCCATCGGTGCCGACGCCCTCGTCGTCCGCCACCCCGCCTCGGGTGCGGCGCAGCAGATCGCCGGCTGGGTCGCCCCCGGAGGGGCGGGCCCGTCGGTCATCAACGCCGGTGACGGCATGCACGAGCACCCCACCCAGGCACTGCTCGACGCCATGACCCTGCGCGAGCGGCTGGGGGGCGTCGAGGGACGCCGCGTGGTGATCGTCGGCGACATCCTGCACTCGCGGGTCGCCCGGTCCAACGCTCTGCTGTTGTCGACGCTGGGCGCGGAGGTCGTCCTCGTCGCCCCGCCCACGCTGTTGCCGGTGGGCGTGGAGTCCTGGCCGGTCCGCGCCTCCACCGATCTCGACGCCGAGCTGGACGGCGCGGACGCCGTCATGATGCTGCGCGTCCAGGCCGAGCGGATGAACGGCGGGTTCTTCCCGTCCGCCCGCGAGTACGCGGTGCGCTACGGACTCGGACCCGGCCGCGCGGCCCGGCTCGGGGAGGACGTCGTCGTCCTGCACCCGGGTCCGATGGTCCGCGGCATGGAGATCGGCTTCGACACCGCCGACGCGCCGTCGTCCGCGATCCTCCAGCAGGTCACCAACGGGGTGCACGTCCGCATGTCGGTCCTGCTGCACGCCCTGGTCGGAACGGAAGGAAACCCCGAGTGAGCGCCCATACTGCGCCTACCCTGCTGCTTCGTCGGGTACGCCCCTACGGGGAGGGCGACCCGGTGGACGTCCTCGTCCGGGACGGCCGGATCGCGGCGATCGGTGACGACGCCGGCGCCCACGTCGGGGCCGGTACCGCCGATGCCACGGACGGTGGGGAGGCCGTCGAGGTCCTCGACTTCGACGGTGCTGTCCTGCTGCCCGGGTTCGTCGATCTGCACACCCATCTGCGCGAGCCCGGCCGCGAGGACACCGAGACCATCGCGACCGGGTCGGCCGCCGCCGCCCGCGGCGGCTATACCGCGGTGTTCGCGATGGCCAACACCCAGCCCCCGCAGGACAACCAGACCGTCACCGACTCGGTCTTCAGGATCGGCCGCGAGGTCGGTCTGTGCGACGTGCACCCCGTCGGCGCGGTCACCGTCGGGCTCGCCGGGGAGCAGCTCACCGAGATGGGGCAGATGGCCTCGGGGGCGGCCCGCGTACGGGTCTTCTCCGACGACGGCATGTGCGTGTACGACCCGCTGGTGATGCGCCGTGCCCTCGAGTACTCGGCCGGTCTCGGCGTGCTCATCGCGCAGCACGCGGAGGAGCCGCGACTGACCCGTGGGGCCGTGGCCCACGAGGGACCCACCGCGGCGCGCCTCGGGCTCACCGGCTGGCCGCGCTCGGCCGAGGAGTCGATCGTCGCCCGCGACGCGATCCTCGCCCGCGACGCCGGTGCCCGCGTGCACATCTGCCACGCCTCCACCACCGGCACCGTCGAGCTGCTGCGGTGGGCCAAGGCGCAGGGCATCTCGATCACCGCCGAGGTCACGCCGCACCACCTGCTGTTGGACGACTCGCGACTCGAGTCGTACGACGGCGTGTACCGCGTCAACCCGCCGCTGCGCGAGGCGCACGACGCAGCGGCACTGCGCGAGGCCCTGATCTCCGGGGTGATCGACTGCGTCGCCACCGACCACGCCCCGCACGCGGCCCAGGAGAAGTGCTGCGAGTTCGCCGCCGCCCGTCCCGGCATGCTCGGCCTCGAGACCGCCCTGCCCATCGTCGCCGCACTGCTGGTCGAGACCGGGGACATGACCTGGCGGGACCTCGCCCGCGTCATGAGCACCCGGCCCGCCGAGATCGCCGGCCTGTCGGACCAGGGGCGGCCGATCGCGGTGGGGGAGCCGGCCAACCTCGCCGTCGTCGACCCCGACTCCCCGTGGACCGTCGTCGGCGAGGAGCTCGCAAGTCTGTCCGCCAATACCCCCTACGAGGGAATGACGTTCGCGGCGAGGGTCGTCGGCACCGTGTACCGGGGCCGTCTGACCACCCGCGACGGAGAGGTACTCGCATGACCCAGGACTTCTGGACCGTCATCGTCGTCATTGCCGTGCTGCTCGGTCTGATCGGCCTGATGACGGTCGGCTGGCGGAACCGGAGCCGATCCCAGGCGGGTCTGTTCGACGACCTTCCGGCACCGCCCGCCGACCCGGGCGAGATCGTGCTGGGTCCGCTGTCCGGCGTGTACATCGGCAGCACCATCGCGGGCGACTGGCAGGCCAGGATCGCCCGCCCGCCGCTCGGGCACCGCTCGGCCGGCACCCTCACCGCCCACACCGGCGGCCTGCGACTCGACCTCGCCGACGCCACTATCTGGATCCCGCGCGAAGACCTCGTCGACGTGCGCCGCGCCTCGGCACTGGCCAACAAGACCGTCCCCGGCGGCGGCATCCTCGTCGCCCGCTGGCAGGTCACCGGGGCCGACGGCCGCACCCTCGTCGACTCGGGCTTCCGCGCCGACGACAAGGACGGCTACCCCCGCTGGGAGGCGCTGCGCGGTGACGCCGCCCCCACCCCCGATACCGACTCCACCACCGAGGAGAAGCAGTGACATCGCACAGCACCACGCCCGCGCGACAGGGGGTCGGCGAGCCCGCCGCACTCGTCCTCGAGGACGGGCGTATCCACCGGGGGCAGGCCTTCGGCGCCACCGGCACCACGCTCGGCGAGGCGGTGTTCACCACCGGCATGTCCGGCTACCAGGAGACCCTCACCGATCCGTCCTACTGTCGACAGATCGTCGTCACCACCGCACCCCAGATCGGTAACACCGGCTGGAACGACGAGGACGGCGAGTCGCTGCTCGACGGTGAGGTCGGCGGCGGCCGCATCTGGGTCGCGGGCCTGGTCATCCGCGACCTGTCGCGCCGCGCCTCCAACCACCGCTCCACGCGCACGCTCTCCGAGGAGATGGTCGCCCAGGGCGTCGTCGGGATCGCGGGGATCGACACCCGCGCGGTCGTCCGCCACATCCGCGAGCGCGGTGCGATGAAGGCCGGCATCTTCTCCGGTGCGGATCTCTCCGACGACGGGACCATGCTCGCCGCGGTCCGCGCCCAGCAGTCCATGGCCGGCGCGTCGCTGTCCGAGGAGGTCACCACCTCCGCGCCGTACGTGGTCGAGCCGGAGGGCAAGGCCCGCTTCTCGGTCGCCGCCCTCGACCTGGGCATCAAGTCCAACACGCCGCGGATGCTCGCGGCGCGGGGCGTCCGCGTCCACGTGATCCCCGCCGGCTCGACCCTCCAGGACGTCCTCGACCTCGACGTCGACGGGGTCTTCCTGTCCAACGGGCCCGGCGACCCGGCGACCGCCGACGCCGCCGTGCACCTCACCAAGGAGGTCCTCGGTCAGGGCATCCCGTTCTTCGGCATCTGCTTCGGCAACCAGATCCTCGGGCGCGCCCTGGGACTGGACACGTACAAGATGCGGTTCGGTCACCGCGGCACCAACATCCCGGTGATCGAGAAGGCCACCGGCTCCGTGGCCATCACCTCGCAGAACCACGGGTTCGCCCTCCGCGCCCCCGAGAACGACACCTGGGAGACGCCGTGGGGGACCGCGACGGTCACCCACGTGTGCGCCAACGACGGGACCGTCGAGGGCGTCGCCCTCACCGACGGCAGCGCGTTCTCCGTCCAGTACCACCCCGAGGCGGCCGCGGGCCCCCGCGACGCGGCGGACCTGTTCGACCGCTTCGTCAGCCTGCTCGCCTCCTCCGACACCGGCTCCGCAGACTCCAGAAAGGGCTCGAACTGATGCCCCGGCGCACAGACATCAACCACGTCCTCGTCATCGGCTCCGGCCCGATCGTCATCGGCCAGGCCAGTGAGTTCGACTACTCCGGGACCCAGGCGTGCCGTGTGCTCAAGTCGGAGGGGCTGCGCGTCACGCTGGTCAACTCCAACCCGGCCACGATCATGACCGACCCCGAGTTCGCCGACGCGACCTACGTCGAACCGATCACTCCCGAGTACATCGACAAGATCTTCGTCCGCGAGGCCGAGCAGGGCCATCCCGTCGACGCGGTCCTCGCGACCCTGGGCGGTCAGACCGCGCTCAACGCCGCCATGCAGCTCGACGCCCAGGGGATCCTCACCAAGCACGGTGTGGAGCTCATCGGCGCCGACATCCCCGCGATCAACCGCGGCGAGGACCGGCAGACCTTCAAGGACATCGTCGCCAGCGTGGGCGGCGAGTCCGCGCGCAGCGCCGTGTGCCACTCCATGGAGGAGGTCCACGCGACGGTCGCCGAGCTCGGCCTACCCGTCGTCGTCCGCCCGTCGTTCACCATGGGCGGCCTGGGTTCCGGCCTCGCCTTCACCACCGAGGACCTCGAGCGGATCGCCGGCGGCGGGCTGTCGGCCTCGCCCACCGCGAACGTTCTCATCGAGGAGTCCATCCTCGGGTGGAAGGAGTTCGAGCTCGAGCTCATGCGCGACAACAAGGACAACGTCGTCGTCGTGTGCTCGATCGAGAACGTGGACGCCCTCGGCGTGCACACCGGCGACTCCGTGACAGTCGCGCCGTCGATGACGCTGACCGACCGCGAGTTCCAGAACATGCGCGACCTCGGCATCGCCATCATCCGCGAGGTCGGCGTCGACACCGGCGGCTGCAACATCCAGTTCGCCGTCAACCCGGTCGACGGCCGCATCGTCGTGATCGAGATGAACCCCCGCGTGTCCCGCTCGTCGGCGCTGGCCTCCAAGGCCACCGGCTTCCCGATCGCCAAGATCGCGGCCCGCCTCGCCATCGGCTACTCGCTCGACGAGATCACCAACGACATCACGGGGGAGACCCCGGCGTGCTTCGAGCCGACCCTCGACTACGTCGTCGTCAAGGCCCCGCGTTTCGCGTTCGAGAAGTTCCCGGGTGCCGATGACACCCTCACCACCACGATGAAGTCGGTGGGCGAGGCCATGAGCCTCGGCCGCAACTACCGCGAGGCGCTCGGCAAGGTCATGCGCTCGCTCGAGACCAAGGCCGCCGGCTTCTGGACCATGCCCGACGAGGTCATCGCCCCGGGGCGTTCGACCGATGTCGCGGCGGTCCTCGACGATCTGCGTCGCCCGACCGAGGGACGCATGTACGACGTCGAGCTCGCGCTGCGCCTGGGCGCCACGGTCGAGCAGGTCCACGAGGCCTCCGGCATCGACCCGTGGTTCGTCGACGAGGTCGCCGCACTGGTCGAGCTGCGTCAGGAGATCATCGACGCGCCGGTCGTCGACGAGCCCCTGCTGCGTCGCGCCAAGCACAACGGGCTGTCCGACGCCCAGATCGCGGCGCTCCGCCCCGAGTTCGCCGGGGCCGAGGGCGTGCAGCGCCTACGGCACCGCCTGGGGGTGCGCCCCGTCTACAAGACCGTCGACACCTGCGCGGCCGAGTTCGAGGCCAAGACCCCTTACCACTACTCCACCTACGAACTCGACCCCGCCGCCGAGTCGGAGGTCACGCCGCAGACCGAGCGGGAGAAGGTCATCATCCTGGGCTCCGGTCCCAACCGGATCGGCCAGGGCATCGAGTTCGACTACTCGTGCGTGCACGCCGCCCTGACCCTGTCCGAGGCCGGCTACGAGACCGTCATGGTCAACTGCAACCCGGAGACCGTCTCGACCGACTACGACACGGCGGACCGCCTCTACTTCGAGCCGCTCACGTTCGAGGACGTCATGGAGGTCTACCACGCCGAGTCCGAGTCGGGAACGGTCGCGGGCGTCCTCGTCCAGCTCGGCGGGCAGACCCCGCTCGGCCTGGCCGCCCAGCTCGAGGAGGCCGGGGTGCCGATCGTCGGCACCAGCCCGTCCGCCATCGACCTGGCCGAGGACCGCCGCGAGTTCGGCGAGGTGCTGGTCCGCGCCGGCCTGCCCGCCCCCGCGTTCGGCACCGCGATCAACGCGGAGGAGGCCACGACCATCGCCGCGGACATCGGCTACCCCGTTCTCGTGCGCCCGTCCTACGTGCTGGGCGGCCGGGGCATGGAGATCGTCTACGACGAGGCCTCACTTCGCTCCTACATCGACCGGGCGACCGAGATCAGCCCGGACCGTCCGGTCCTGGTGGACCGCTTCCTCGACGACGCCGTCGAGATCGACGTCGACATCCTGTGTGACGGCACCGAGGTCTACCTCGGTGGCGTGATGGAGCACATCGAGGAGGCCGGCATCCACTCCGGCGACTCCGCCTGCGCACTCCCGCCGATCACCCTCGGCCAGGACGACATCGACCGTGTCCGCCGTTCGAGCGAGGCACTCGCCTTCGGCATCGGCGTCAAGGGCCTGATGAACGTCCAGTACGCCATCAAGGACGACGTCCTCTACGTCCTCGAGGCCAACCCGCGCGCCAGCCGCACCGTGCCGTTCGTGTCCAAGGCGACCGGCGTGCACCTGGCCAAGGCCTGCGCCCGGATCATGATGGGCGAGTCGATCGCCGCCCTCCGCGAGGAGGGACTCCTGCCCTCCGACCGGGACGGGGGTTCGCTGCCCGCGGACGCCCCCGTCGCCGTCAAGGAGGCGGTCCTGCCGTTCAACCGCTTCCGTACGCCGGAAGGGGACACCGTCGACTCCCTGCTCAGCCCGGAGATGAAGTCCACCGGAGAGGTTATGGGCATCGGGCCCGACTTCGCCGTCGCCTTCGCCAAGGCCCAACTCGCCGCCGAGGGCGTGCTGCCCACCTCGGGCACCGCGTTCGTCTCGGTCGCGAACCGGGACAAGCGCTCGATGGTGTTCCCCGCGCAGCGCCTCGCCGCGCTCGGGTTCACCGTGCTGGCAACCGAGGGAACCGCGCTGATGCTGCGGCGCTACGGGATCGCGTGCGAGACCGTGGCGAAGCTCTCCGAGTCGGGCACGGGTCCCGTGGACGCCGAGGGCAACGCGGTGCGGACGATCGTCGACCGCATCAACGCCGACGAGGTGGACCTGATCCTCAACATCGCCTCCTCGACGGGCGGGACCCGGGCGGACGGGCACGAGATCCGCTCCGCCGCCATCTCGCGTCGCGTCCCGTGCGTCACGACCGTCCAGGGCGCCACGGCCGCCGTCCACGGCATCGAGGCGACACGCCGCGGTGACGTCACCGTCAGCCCGCTGCAGGACCTGCACTCGGGCTTCACCTCCTGATGACCGTCTCCGCACCCCGGGCCCCCTTCGGCGAGCGGTTGCGCTCGGCGGTCTCCGCCCGCGGCAACCTGTGCGTGGGGATCGATCCACACCCCGCACTGCTCGAGGCGTGGGGGCTCGGGGCGGACGCCGACGGACTCGCCGAGTTCGCACACCGGTCACTCGAGGCGTTCGCGGACCTCGTGCCGGCGGTCAAGCCGCAGGTCGCGTTCTTCGAGGAACACGGCTCGGCCGGCATCGGCGTCCTCGAGCAGGTCCTCGACCGGATCGGCGAGGCCGGCGCGCTGTCCGTCGCGGATGCCAAGCGCGGCGACATCGGCTCGACCATGGCCGGGTACGCCCGGGCGTGGCTGCGCGATTCCTCTCCGCTCGCGTGTGATGCGCTCACCGTCTCGCCGTACCTCGGCGTCGGATCACTGGACGCCGCGTTCGAGGCGGCCTCGGACACCGGGCGAGGGCTGTTCGTCCTCGCCCGCACCTCCAACCCCGAAGCGGGTCCGTTGCAGCGCTCGCTCGGGTCCGCGGGATCGGTCGCGCAGGCGGTGGTCGACGAGGTGGGCCGCCGCAACGGCCCGGCCACCCCGGGGGCACCCGGCCCCTTCGGTGTGGTCGTGGGGGCGACGGTCGCCGATCCGCCGCGGCTGGACGCGCTGCACGGGCCCGTCCTCATGCCGGGCGTGGGGGAGCAGGGCGGCACGCTCGAGGACGTCAGGAGGATCGCCGGGCCCGCGCTGCCGCACACCCTGGTCAACGTCTCGCGGCACGTCCTCCGGGCGGGCCCAGACGTCGACGCGATGCGGGCCGTCGTGCACGATCTGGCGGCACAGTACAGGTTCGGTGGCGACTCCTGAGTCACCGCCGTCCCCTCCGGTTCACCGACGTCACATGGGTACACGTCACCGGTGTGCCCGGCGGGAACCGGATCGGCGGCATTCGGGTGGTTCGACTCGCGGTGGCCGAGGCGCGCCGCTAGTCTTCTGTACAACCTCACCACGCCAATGCGCAGTTCAGACGGGGTACCGCTACGGGGCCCCGCGCTGGTACGGGGTCCCTCGGCCGCGTACTGTTGCTGAGGTCATCAGGCCCGGAACAGTGGACATCCCTCGGGGAAGTCGGAACCGCCCGGGTACGGTGAGCACGAGGGAGCGCCCGCTCCCGGAGGCGTTCCGCAGCCCGCGGACGCGCCGGGGACGGTCACCGCACACCAGGCGGGGGTGTCCTACGGTGGACACCCGCGTGAGTCATGAGACACACACGAACGAGACGGAGGAATTGTGGCCCTTCCCCAGTTGACCGATGAGCAGCGCGCTGCTGCTCTGGAGAAGGCGGCTGCCGCCCGTCGCGCCCGGGCTGAGCTCAAGGAGCGCCTGAAGCGCGGCGGCACCGACCTCAAGCAGGTGCTCAAGGACGCCGAGAGCGACGAGATCCTCGGCAAGATGAAGGTCTCGGCGCTGCTCGAGGCCCTGCCGAAGGTGGGCAAGGTCAAGGCTCAGGAGATCATGACCGAGCTGGAGATCGCGCCGACGCGCCGTCTGCGTGGTCTCGGTGACCGCCAGCGTCGCGCACTGCTCGAGCGGTTCGACTTCACGGTCGACTGATCGGCGAATGAACACACCGTCGTCCGGGGCCGCCCCGGAGGCGACGGCGAAGAGGGGCCGGCTGATCGTCTTGGCCGGCCCCTCCGCTGTCGGCAAGTCAACCGTCGTCGCCCGCCTGCGCGAGCGCCTGTCCGATCTCTACTTCAGCGTCTCCATGACCACCCGCGATCCCCGCCCCGGCGAGGTCGACGGTCGCGACTATCACTTCGTCACCACGGAGGAGTTCCGCGACGCGGTCGCGGGGGGCCGCATGCTGGAGTGGGCCGAGATCCACCGGGGCCTCCAGCTCTCCGGTACCCCCGCCGAGCCGGTCCGCCGCGCCCTGGACGAGGGTCGGCCGGTCCTCATCGAGGTCGATCTGGCCGGGGTCCGTCAGATCCGCGAGTCCCTACCCGAGGGCACGACCGTCTTCCTGGCACCTCCGTCATGGGAAGAACTCGAGGTCCGCCTGCGGGGTAGGGGTACCGAACCCCACGACGTGGTCGCCCGTCGACTCGAGACCGCGAAGGTCGAGATGGAGGCCCGCGACGAGTTCGACGTGGTCATCGTCAACGACGAACTCGAGGCCGCCGTCGACGAGTTGGTATCATTGCTGGTCGGCCGCGACTAACGCCGGTCCCAGCGTCACCCGGGTGTCACGAGACACCGCCCGCAGTACCCAGAGGAGATCCCAAAGTGGCCACCACCGAAGCCGCAGCGGCCACCCCGCTGTACGACACCCCGATCGGTATCACCAACCCCCCGATCGACGAGCTGCTCGAGCGGGCGTCCTCCAAGTACGCGCTCGTGATCTTCGCCGCCAAGCGCGCGCGGCAGATCAACTCGTACTACAACCAGATCGAGGAGGGCATCCTCGAGTACGTCGGTCCGCTGGTCGACCCGGGTCTGCACGAGAAGCCGCTGACCATCGCGCTGCGCGAGCTGCACTCCGATCTGCTCGACTGCGCCGAGGGAGAGTGAGCCCCACCGGGGACGACATGCGCGGCAAGCGTGTCGTCGTCGGCGTGGGCGGCGGGATCGCCGCGTACAAGGCCTGCGGCCTGATCCGGCTCCTCACCGAGTCCGGATGCCACGTCGACGTCGTCCCCACCGAGGCGGCCCTGCGCTTCGTCGGGTCCGCCACCTTCGAGGCCCTGTCCGGCAACCCGGTGTCGACCGGGGTGTTCTCGGACGTGCCGTCCGTCCGCCACGTCGCCCTCGGGCAGCGGGCGGACCTCGTCGTCGTCGCCCCCGCCACCGCCGACCTGCTCGCCCGCGCGGCGAGTGGCCGGGCGGACGACCTCCTCACCTCCACGCTGCTCACCGCACGCTGCCCGGTCCTGCTCGCCCCGGCCATGCACACCGAGATGTGGGAGCACCCCGCCACCCGGCGGAACGTCGACACCCTCCGCGGGGACGGGGTGCACGTCATGCCACCGGCCTCCGGACGCCTCACCGGCGCCGACACCGGCGCCGGGCGCCTACCCGAGCCGTCGGACATCGCCCGACTGGCATGGCTCCTCCTCGACGGCGGGACCCTGCCGTGGGATCTGGCGGGTCGGCGCGTCGTGGTGACCTCCGGCGGTACCCGCGAGGAGATCGACCCAGTCCGGTTCCTCGGCAACCGGAGCTCCGGCAAGCAGGGACACGCGATCGCCGCGGTGGCCGCGGCCCGTGGCGCCCGGGTCACGTTGGTGACGTCCTCGGACCTCCCGGTGCCCGCGGCCGTCGAGGCCGTGCACATCGAGTCCGCACTGCAGTTGCGGGAGGAGACCCTGCGCGCCGCCGCCCACGCCGATGTCGTCGTCAAGGCCGCGGCCGTCGCCGACTTCCGGCCGGCGGACGTCTCCGAGTCCAAACTCAAGAAGGGCAGCGATTCCGAGCCGGCCGAGATCAGGCTGCAGCGCAACCCGGACATCTTGGCCGACCTCGTCGCGGCCCGCTCCGCCGGCGACGTCCCCGCCAGCTGCGTCCTGGTCGGTTTCGCGGCCGAGACCGGCGACTCCTCCGGATCGGTCCTCGAGCACGGCCGGGCGAAGCTCGCGAGGAAGGGATGCGACCTCCTCGTCGTCAACGAGGTCGGGCGGGACACCACCTTCGGTCGGGACGACAACGGGGGCTGGATCCTCGACGTCGACGGCGCCGAGACCACGCTGGACCGGGCGAGCAAGGACCTCCTGGCCGACCGGCTGCTCGACGCGGTCGCAGCGGTCAGCCTCCGCCGGGCCCGCCGGAGTGACACAGACCGCACCGACTAGTGTCGTTCTCACTCGATCGGCACCGATCACACGCGATCCCACCATGGAAGAGAGAAGCACTGTGACGCAGGCACGTCGGCTGTTCACCAGCGAGTCCGTGACCGAGGGGCATCCGGACAAGATCTGTGACGCCATCTCAGATTCGATCCTGGACGCGATGCTGGAACAGGACCCGGCGGCCCGCGTGGCCGTGGAGACCATGGTCACCACCGGCCAGGTCCACGTGGCCGGCGAGGTCAAGACCACCGGTTACGTGGAGATCCCGCAGCTCATCCGCGACAAGATCGTCGAGATCGGCTACGACTCCTCCGACAAGGGCTTCGACGGGGTCTCCTGCGGCGTGTCGATCTCCATCGGCCAGCAGTCCCCGGAGATCGCCCAGGGAGTCGACACCTCCCACGAGGCACGCACTTCCACCGAATCGGTCGAGGACGCCATCGCCCGCCAGGGCGCCGGCGACCAGGGCTTGATGTTCGGCTACGCCTGCTCGGACACCCCCGAGCTCATGCCGCTGCCGATCGCCCTGGCGCACCGCCTGTCCCGGCGGCTGACCGAGGTGCGCAAAGACGGCACCCTGGACTACCTGCGCCCGGACGGCAAGACCCAGGTCACCATCGAGTACGACGGCGACCGCGCGGTGCGTCTGGACACCATCGTCATCTCCACCCAGCACGCCGACGGCATCGACCTCGAGACCACGCTGCGCGACGACCTCACCGCCCACGTGATCGACCCGGTCCTGGCCGATGCGGCCGGTGACATCGACACCTCCGACTTCCGCCTGTTGGTCAACCCCACGGGCCGGTTCGTGCTCGGTGGCCCGATGGGCGACGCCGGTCTGACCGGACGCAAGATCATCGTCGACACCTATGGCGGCATGGCCCGTCACGGCGGCGGCGCCTTCTCGGGCAAGGACCCGTCCAAGGTCGACCGCTCCGCCGCGTACGCCATGCGCTGGGTCGCCAAGAACATCGTCGCCGCCGGGCTGGCCGAGCGCGTCGAGGTCCAGGTCGCCTACGCCATCGGCAAGGCCGCCCCCGTCGGCCTGTTCGTCGAGGCCTTCGGCACCGAGAAGGTCGACATCGACCGTCTGCAGCAGGCCGTGACCGAGGTGTTCGACCTGCGCCCGGGCGCCATCATCCGCGACCTGGACCTCAAGCGGCCCATCTACGCCCCCACCGCGGCCTACGGCCACTTCGGACGCACCGACGTCGACCTGCCCTGGGAGCGTACCGACCGCGTCGAGGACCTCAGGACGGCCGCCGGATTGTAGAGCCGTCGCACCCGGGTGTCGTAGCGGGGTGCGAGGATTCCCGACGTGACGACAACGCGCCCGGCCACCCGGGTCGCGGCGGCCGAGCGCCCCGTGGCCCGGGTTCTGCCGTTGCTCGGGGTACCCCACCTCGACCGCGAATTCGACTACCGGGTGCCCGAGTCGATGTCGGCCGAGGCTCGCCCCGGCGTACGCGTGCGGGTGCGCTTCGCCGGCCGACTTGTCGACGGTTTCCTCGTCGAACGCGCGGCCCACACCGACCACCAGGGCGAGCTCGCCTGGCTCGAACGCGTGGTCTCCCCGGAACCCGTCCTCACCCCGGCGCTGTTGCGCCTGGTCGACCTCGTCGCGCGCCGGTGGGTGGGCACGCGGTCCGACGTGCTCCGACTGGCCATCCCGCCCCGGCACGCGGCGGCGGAGAAGTCCGTGCCCGAGCCCGGCGCGCCCGAGGGGGTGTCGATCGGCCCGGTCGAACTACCGGCGGGCTGGGAGGACCACCCGATGGTCGCCAGGTTCCTCGAGGCGGTCACCGGCGGTGTGCCGGCCCGGGGGGTGTGGACGGTGCCGCCCGGCCGGGACTGGGCGCGGTCGTTGGCCGCACTCGCCGACTCCGTCCGACGACGGGGTCTGCAGGTGCTGCTCATCGTCCCAGACCAACGTGACGTCGACCGCCTCGCCGGGGCGTGCCGCGAGGTGGTCGGGGGCGGAGCGGCCGGCCGGGACCTCGTCGCCGACCTGTCCGCGGGAGTGGGCCCCTCCGCCAGGTACCGACGCTGGCTGCGCGCGGTCCGCGGGCATGCACGGATCGTCGTGGGCACACGCAGCTCCGTCTTCGCCCCGCTCCCCGAACCGGGCCTCATCGTGCTGCACGACGACGGTGACGACTCCTTCGTCGAACCCCGCGCTCCGTATCCGCACACGCGTGATGTCGCCGCCCAGCGTTCCGCGCTCGAGGGCACCCCGCTCCTGCTGACGTCGGTGGACCGGACGCCGGAAGTCGCGGAGTACGTGAGGACCGGCTGGGCACACGAGATCCGGCCCCGCGCCGGCCTGGTCCGCGAGCTGGCCCCGCGAGTGGTGGCCGTGACGGACGCCGACCCGGTCCAGGCACGCGACGTCGCGGGCGGCCGCACGCGCCTGCCGGCC
>NZ_JAALDU010000138.1 GCF_014145015.1 Dietzia sp. E1
ATGCCCGGCCGGTCCCGCGGGGTCGCCGGAGTCGGCGGGACGACCGCGCGGGCCGGGCTCGTCGTGGCCCTCGTCGTCGTGTCCGTCTTCGTGGCCCTCGCGGTCCGGCCCCGACACCTCGTCCACCTCCGGCACCAGGCCCGGCCCCGGGCCACCACCGTCGGCGCCGCCATCCCCCCGCGCGGCGAGGTACCGCACGATCGTGTTGGCCATCGCGGTCACCGGCACCGCGAACAACGCCCCGACGATGCCGAACAGGTACGTGCCGGCCGTGACCACGAGGATCACCGCCAGCGGGTGCAGCGCCACGGCGTGCCCCATGAGGATCGGCTGCAGCACGTGCGACTCGAGCTGGTGGACGACCACGACGATCGCCAGCATCGCGATCGCTATGGCCGGCCCCCGCTCGACCAGCGCCAAGACCGTCGGCACCAGGCCCGCGACGAGCGTGCCCACGATCGGCACGAACGACGCGAGGAACACCACCACGACGATCGGGATCACGAACGGCACCCGCAGCAGCGCCGCACCGATGCCGACACCCGCAGCGTTGATCGCGGCCACCGTGAGCTGCGTCCGCGTGTACGCGCCCAGGCTGCCCCAGCCGTGGCGGAACGCCGAGTCGACATGCTCGCGGCTCGCGCGCGGCAGCCAGCGCACGAAGAACTCCCACAGCTTCTCGCCGTGGTACAGGAAGAAGAAGAGCGCCACCAGGCAGATGAGCACCCCGGCCACCGCGTCGACGGCGGTGTGCCCGAACTGGACGGCGCCGGCCGCCACCGCCTCCGAGTGGGACTCGATCCACGCCCGCGCCTGCCCCACCGCCTCCTGCAGTCGGTCGGCCGTGAGGTGCAGCGGCCCCTCCTCGAGCCACCGCAATGCCGCGTCGGTGCCGGACGAGATCTGCTCCCGCATCCGGGGCACGCCGGTGGCCAGCTGGGTGGTGACCGCCGCGAGCGCGGTCAGGATGACGGCCAGGACCCCGACGACGACGACGAGGACCGCCGCCGCACGCGGGACCCGCTGCGGGATCCGGTCCACGAGGGGTCTGAGCATGGCCGCGAGCAGGACCGCGATCGCGAGGGGCGCGATGATCACCGACAGCCGACCGATCGCCTGCCCGAGCAGCCAGCCACCGCCCGCGATGAGGAGCAGACACGCGGACCACGCCGCCGCCAATACGACCGGGTACGGGAGGTGTTCGCGCGCGACCGGGGGCGGTGTCATGTTCTGAGAATAGGCGCGGGTGAAGGTTTTCTCCCCGTGTTCGAGCGGTTGCGTCGTGCGCAGACGGGGGCAGAATCGCGCCCACGGTTCCCCCCGCTGCACTGCGGGGGCCTGCAGTCCTGGACGTCCGATTCCACCCCGAGAAGGAGCGCCATGCCCGACAAGAGGTCAGATTCCAAGTCCGCCGCCCGGTCCGCCGCCGAGAAGATCGTCGACAAGGCCGAGGAACTCGCCGACGACCTGGTCGGCAGCGCCGACGTCGTCCCGGGTACGCCCGGCTCGCGGCCCCCGACCGTCGACGAGCCCACCGAGCCCACCAGCCCGCTGCCGCCCAAGGCGGATCAGAAGGGCGCCACCCCGTACGGCCCGACCGGCGCCGAGCCGCCCGGCTCCGTCACCGCCCGCGAGGAGGTCATGCGCCAGCAGGGCGCCTTCCTCACCACCGCGCAGGGCGCCCGCCTGTCGGACACCGACCACTCGCAGAAGGCCGGCCGCCGTGGCCCCGTCCTGCTCCAGGACCATCACCTGCGCGAGAAGATCATGCACTTCGACCACGAGCGCATCCCGGAGCGCGCGGTCCACGCCCGTGGGGCCGGTGCGCACGGGACGTTCGTGGCCAACGGCGCCGCAGCGAGCGTCTGCAAGGCCGGCGTCTTTGCCGAGGGTAAGGAGACCGAGGTCTTCGTCCGCTTCTCCACCGTGCTCGGCAACCGCGGATCCGCCGACACGGTCCGCGACACCCGCGGGTTCGCGACCAAGTTCTACACCGACGAGGGCACCTGGGACCTGGTCGGCAACAACATCCCGGTGTTCTTCATCCAGGACGCGATCAAGTTCCCCGACGTCGTCCACGCCGCCAAGCCGCACCCGGATCGCGAGATCCCGCAGGCCCAGAGCGCGCACGACACCTTCTGGGACTTCGTCTCCCTGCACACCGAGGCGCAGCACCACACCCTGTGGAACATGTCCGACCGCGGAATCCCGCGCTCGTACCGGATGATGGAGGGCTTCGGCGTCCACACGTTCCGGCTCATCAATGACGCCGGCGAGACGAGCCTGGTGAAGTTCCACTGGAAGCCCCACCTGGGCGTCCACTCGCAGGTGTGGGAGGAAGCCCAGATCACCGCCGGCATGGACCCGGACTTCCACCGCCGCGACCTTGCCGACGCGATCGAGTCCGGCGCGTTCCCGAGCTGGGACCTGGGCATCCAGGTCTTCCCGGACACGGTCGACGAGAACGGTGTCAGCGAGATGTTCCACGGCATCGACCTGCTCGACCCGACCAAGATCGTCCCCGAGGAGCTCGCGCCGGTGCAGGTCATCGGCACGATGACGCTCAACGCGAACGTCAAGAACTTCTTCGCGGAGACCGAGCAGGTCGCGTTCCACCCCGGCCACCTCGTGCCGGGCATCGACGTCACCAACGACCCGCTCCTGCAGGGCCGACTGTTCTCGTACCTGGACACCCAGCTCACCCGGCTGGGCGGGCCGAACTTCGGCCAGATCCCCATCAACCGCCCCCACGCCCCTGTCAACGACATGCTCCGCGACGGCTTCCACCAGTCCGCCGACCACGTGGGAGTGGCCCCGTACCAGCCCAACAGCCTCGACGGTGGGTGCCCGTTCATGGCGGGCACGACCGACGGTGCGCTGGTGGAGGTGGCGCAGCAGATCGCCGACGCGCAGGTCGTCCGCGACGCTCCGGCAACGTTCGACGATCACTACTCGCAGGCGACGCTGTTCTACACCAGCCTCACCGAGGTGGAAAAGGCGCACGTCGCCGAGGCGTACACCTTCGAGCTGGGCAAGTGCTACGAGGAGGCCATCAAGATCCGGCAGGTCGAGCAGCTCGCGCACATCGACCATGACCTCGCCGTCACCGTCGCGTCGGGGCTGGGGCTGCCCGCGCCCGCGAAGGTGCCCGTGGCCGAGGTCGTCACCAGCCCGGCCCTGTCCCAGATCGGCAAGGAGTGGCCATCCGACGGGCGCCAGATCGGCATCCTCGTCACGGAGAACTCCGACGTCGCCGCGGTCAAGGAACTCGAACAGGCCGTGTTCGACGACGACATGGTCCCGCTCGTGATCGGCCCGGTCGGCGGCAGGCTGGGCGAGGGCGAGCCCGACGCGACGGTCGCGATCTCGCGGACCTATCAGACGCAGCGGTCCATCGAGTTCGATGCCCTCGTCGTCGTCGACCTCCCCGCCCACCCGCGGACCGACGTGCTCATCAGCGAGATGTACCGACACAAGAAGGCCATCGCCACCCTGGCGCCCATCGACCGGTACGTCGACTTCGGGCTGACGTCGGACACGCCGGGCGTGGTCACCGTGGACGCGGCGGCCGGCGTGCTGCCCGCGCTCAAGCCGCTGCTGGCCACCCACCGGGCGTGGGAGCGGCCCGACCCCGCCCGCATCTGACGCAGGGCACGGAGCAGTAGCCGGACGCCGTGGGTCGGGGATCGCGAGAGGTCCCCGACCCGCGGCGTGCGCGGGTAGCGTCTCGGCCATGAGCGACCACCCCGCCACCCGTGAGGCCTCCGCCCGCGAGAGTCCTGCCGGCCTCCGCCTCGAGGCGCGGCGGGTGATCACGGCTCCGGCAGACCGCGTGTTCGCCGTGCTGTGCGATCCGGACGGCCACGTGGCGATCGACTCCTCGGGGATGCTCCAGGCAGCCGAAGGATCGGTGGTCACCGCCGAGGGCGACCGGTTCGTCGTCCACATGGACCGCGAGTCCCTCGGCGACTACGACATGGGCGAGTACGACGTCACGGTGATCATCACCCGGTTCGAGCCCGACGCCGAGATCGCCTGGACCATCGACGGGGCCATCAGACCCCCGATCGGGCACACCTACGGCTACCGCCTGATCCCGCTGGGCGATGGCGACGACACCGAGGGGGCGCGTACCGAGGTCGTCAGCTACTACGACTGGTCCGACGCGCACCCGAAGTGGCGCGACTCGGGAGTACTGCCGGTGCTGGACGCATCGGCGCTCAAGGCGACGCTCGGAATTCTCGACCGGGCGGTCAGGAGGGGATATGTCCGCGGCTGATCCGAATGCCCACCGGCCGGACCTGTGGTTCTCCCGCGACGGTATGGAGCTGCGCGCGGTGGACTCCGGGCCCGCCGACGGCGAGGCGATCGTCCTGCTCCACGGGTTCCCGCAACGCACCTCCAGCTGGGACCTCGTGTCTCCGCTCCTGCACGCGGCCGGGTACCGCACCCTGGCGCTGGACCAGCGCGGGTACTGCGAGTCCGCCCGCCCCCGTGGTCGGCGCGCGTACCGGCTGTCGGAACTGGTGGGGGACGTCCTCGCGCTGCTCGACGCCGCCGGCCTGCCCGACGCCCACGTGGTGGGTCACGACTGGGGCGCCGCCGTGGCGTGGGGTGTCGCCGGGGCGCACCCCGACCGCTTCCGCAGTCTCACCGCCGTGTCGGTCCCCCACCCCGCCGCCTTCCTCAAGGCCATGGTCGCCTCCGACCAGCTGCTGCGATCCTGGTACATCGGGCTCTTCCAGCTGCCGTTCCTGCCGGAGCGACTGCTCACCTCGGCCGGCCCGCGGCCCGAGAAGGCCCTGGCCGGGATGGGTATGACGCCCGAGATGATCGAGCGCTACCGGCGTGAGATGGTCGCCGCCGGCGCGATCCCCGGGGGACTCGGCTGGTACCGGGCCCTGCCCTTCGCCCCACCGTCCCGCTCGACCGCGGCGGTCCGTGTGCCCACCACCTTCGTGTGGAGTGACCGCGACCCGGCCCTGGGCCGCGGGGGCGCCGAGCGGACCCGCCACCACGTGGACGCCGACTACCGGTTCGTCGAGATGAGCGGGGTCAGTCACTGGATCCCCGACGAGCGGCCGGCAGAGCTGGCCGATGCAATCGTGGCCCGCGCCCGGTCGACCGCGGACGGCTCGGGTCCCGGGTCCTGAACTCCACCGCACCGGGTGCGCGCGGCCCGGTGCGGTGTCACGCTGGGCCGATGTTCTTCATCTTCGGTTTCAAGAACTCGTCCCGGAACCTCGGGCTGGCCCGGGCCACGTGCCCGAACTGCGGCAACGTCGCCGCACAGCGGGTCGACCGTCGGAAGCGAGCGTTCTCCCTGTTCTTCATCCCCATCATCCCGCTGGGGTCGTCGTACACGGCCACGTGCACGGCGTGCGGCATCACCACCAAGATCGACCGGTCGCGGGCCGACGGGATCCTGTCCGGCGCGTACTGATCCGGCCGCTCAGCTCTCCCGCGCCGGCACCGCTGGGGCCGTGGCATTGTCCTCCCACGGTGGCGGGATCGTGGCGGCGACCGCCGCGGCAAGGAGGGTCGCGCCGCAGCCGAACATCAGACCGACCCGGAATCCGGTCTCGGTGGGGACAAACAGCCCCTCGAAGTCCATGGACATCTGGGTGAGCAGCACGCCGAGCACCGCGGCAGAGGTCGTGGTGCCGATGGAGCGCATGAGCGTGTTGACGCTGTTGGCCGAGCCCATCTCGGAGGTGGGGACCGAGGCCATGATCAGCGCGGGCATCGCACCGTAGGCCAGCCCCACACCGCCGCTCACCACGATGCCGACGGTCATCACACCCCAGGTCGATCCCATGAGGAACAACCCGGACGCATAGCCGACCGCGACCACCAGCGCTCCCAGGATGAGCGTGGTCTTGGGGCCGCGGGTGCCGATGAGTCTCCCGCTGAGTGGGGAGACCGCCATCATCGCCAGCCCGCCGGGCGCGCTCCACAACCCCATGGCTACCATCGACTGGCCCAACCCGTGTCCGGTCTCGACCGGGAGCTGAAGAATCTGGGGCATGATCAGCAGCTGCGCATAGAGGCCCATGCCGATGGTCACCGAGGCGATGTTGGTCATCAGGACGGGGCGACGGGCGGCAACCCGCAGGTCCACGATCGGTGACGGGTGCCGGAGGACCCACAGCGCCCATCCGGGCAGCGAGACCGCGGTGAGCGCCAGCAGGCCGAGGGTCAACGGGGCGCCCCAGCCCCAGTCGGCGCCCTTGGACACCGCGAGCAGCAGCGAGATGAGAGCGATCGCGAGCCCCACCGCGCCGACGACGTCGAGCGTGCCGTCCGGTTTGGCGGCCGGCAGCGTCCGGAGACGCACCGTCATCATCACGATGATCGCCACGCCCAGGGCCCCGGACCCCCAGAACATCCACTGCCATGAACCGTATTGCGCCAGGGCGGCCGCCGCCGGGAGCCCGAGCGCCCCTCCCACTCCGAGCGACGAACTCATCAGACTGATCGCCGGTGCGAGTCGACGCGCCGGGAGGATCTCGCGCATCGTGGCGATGCCGATGGGGATCACACCGATTCCCACGCCCTGCAGGGCGCGCCCGATGAGCATCGGCCACAGCGAGGTGGCCAGTGCGCACAGCACCGAGCCGACGACCATGACCGCCGTGCAACCGATGAGCACGTACTTCTTCGGATAGAGGTCTCCCAGTCGTCCCATGAGCGGACCGGCCACCGCTCCGGCGAGCAGCGTGATGGTGACGACCCAGGAGGCGTTGACCGCGGAGGTGTTGAGAATCGCCGGCAGCATGCCCAGCAGCGGGATGACCAGCGTCTGACTGAGGGACATGACGATGCCGCCGAAGGCGAGGACCGCGATGAGACCGTTCTCGTCCGACCGGACGGTGTCGGCGTCCCCACCGCGCGTTCGTGCCATCATCCCGTGTCCTTCCGACCGAGGCTCGCTTCCGGAGCCTCTCGTCGGACATTACAGACAGGTGTCGAACGGGTTCTCGTTCCGGGCACGGCCACCGTGTTCGACATGGCGGTCCGACGTGGCGGAATCCTCGCCCACTATTGTCTGCCGCTGTCCGCAGTGCGACGATGAGCGGGTGGACACCACCGGCTCGACCCGGCGGATCACCCGCCGGCCCACCGTCTCCGTGGGGGCGTTCCTCGCCGCCACGGCCGTCGCACTGACCGCCGCCGTCACGGCCCCGGCCACCGCGAACGCCCAGGACTCCTCCGAGGCCATCCCGCGACTGTTCCCCGCTCCCGACCGCGTGATCGCCGTGGGCGGCTCACCCACGGGGCTGTGCGCGGGCGCGATCTCCACCACGCTCGACGGCGACGGGTACCCGGACACGGCGTCCGTCGCCTGGGCCTTCGCCATCGCCGGGGTGGGTCCGTGCAACCTCACCGCCACCCTCTCGTGGCGCAACCTCGACACCGGGGCCACCGGGGAGAAGATCGCGCAGGTCCCGTTCCCGCGGATCTCGACGGGCATCCCCGATCCGATCTCCCACCCCTACGAGGCGCAGATCTCCACCGGCCCGGGCCGGGTCGAATACCGACTCACCACCACCGGCGGGGCCGTCGCCGGGCCGATCGTCGTGGAGACGGTCGCCTACGACGGCTGACGACGCCGGGGGCGCGCAGCACCCGGACCGGGCAGCCGCTCCGGGCCAGCATCGTGTCGGTTGCCAAACCGGTTCCAGTAGCGGACGTGAGCATCTCCGGATGTGCACTCACCAGCGGAATTAGAAGTGCCGCTAAGTTATCTTATGACAAGCTGACGATGCCGAGTTGTAGATTCCGCGAACTCGACCCCTCCCCGAACTGCCCCTCGCCCGTAGTGCCCGACAGCCCGCGTGACCTGCGCGTGAACACGTGCCGGACCAGCGCTTCGGCCCTTGCCACGCCGTGACCGTCGGCCGATGACGGGATGGTGGGCGGCGCTGCTACCTGCGGCCTCTTGTGGCGATTCGCATTTCATGCGACACTTTCGCACAACACGCGAGCCATTTTTGGGCGGTGCGAGATGTCGCAGCAGGATCTTCCTCCAGGGTCGGCGCGGTTGCAGCTGGCCGACGGTATCGCTGTCCTGCGGCCGGAAGCCTCGGTGTTCGAGGCGATGGTCACCGGGTGGTCCCGTCAGCAGCTGGCACGAAACCTGTCTGCCGGCACGGTGGCGGCGCGGGTGGCCACGATCAGGCGGTTCCGGGACTTCTGCGATGCCGACGGCCCCTGGGCCTGGACGGCGACGATGGCTGATGACTGGATCACCGAACTGCGCGGGATCCACGGCGTCGCGCACAGCACGGTCCTGAGCTATCAAGGTGCGCTGCGGCACTTCATGGACTACCTGCTCGACCCGGCCTACGAGTGGGCCGAGCAATGCCAGGACCGGTTCGCCACGCATCCCGTACAGATCATTACCGAGGCCAACTCGGCCCGCCACGTCCACGAGGGCCCCGGCGACCCACGCAAACGGGCGTACACCACCGACGAACTGCAGGACCTGTGCGATACCGCGGACGAGCAGGTCACCCGCCGCTATGAGGTCGGCACGAAGGGAGCGATGGTGGCGCTGCGAACCGCCACGATCACCAAGGTCGCCTACGCCTGGGGGCTGCGCCGCAACGAAGTACGCATGCTGGACCTGACAGACTTCGGACCGAATCCGCGGGCACGGCAGTTCGGCCGATTCGGGGTCTGCTACGTCCGATACGGCAAGCCCGGCAAAGGATCCCCCGCCAAACGACGCGGCGTACTGACCGTCCCGGAGACCGCGTGGGTGATCGACTGCCTCGAGCAGTGGATCGACCAGGGGCGCCCCAGTTTCGACCGCACCACCGGGACCGCATTATTTCCAACCGAACGATCCGAACGGATTTCGAACGGGGCACTGTCCCACAGCTTCGCCGACCTCTGTGACACAGCCGGCCTGACCGACCCCGGACTGGACTTTCACTCCCTGCGCCGCAGCTACGTCACGCTGCTGGTCGAGTCCGGCTACGACACCCGCTTCATCCAAGAACAGGTCGGACACGAGTACGCCTCGACCACCTCGCTCTACACCTTCGTCTCCCCCGACTACCGCAGCCGCGTCGTGGCCGCCGCCCTACGCGCCGCAGCTGACCGTCTGCCCGAAAGGACGACCGAGACATGAAGCACCGGATCGCCTACCAGTGGCGACTACGCCAAGTCATGACCGCCCGGGACATGCACAACCTGTCTGACCTGATCACCCCGCTACACGAGGTCGGCATCGAGCTCTCCGCCTCGCAGCTCTACCGCCTACTCGGACGCACCCCGGACCGGCTGCCCCTGGCCCTACTCGGCGCCCTGTGCCACGTTCTGGACTGCAGCGTCGAAGATCTCTGCGACTTCCGGGTCGACACCGCACCCTCGCGGCGAACCGCCACCGACGCCTCCCCCGCAACTGATGGGCCGCTGCGCCCGAAACGGGCCCACATCCACCGACCCGGCCCACCGGCGTAAACGGCACCCCAGGTGGCACCCCCATGGCTGACACATCGAAGTACCACTGCACACGGTGCGACGACGAACGCCAGCATCGCGGCGTGCGTTGGCCCGAGGGCTTCGTCTGCCGCCGTTGCTACCAACAGGCCACCCGCCGACGCGGAACGTGTCCGCGCTGCCTGACGCCGGATCGACTGCTACCCGGCCTCGCCGACGATGAGGCCATCTGCACCGACTGCGCAGGAATCGACGACCCCCGACTGACCTGCACCCGCTGCGGCGATCAAGACGAACCCCACCGCCGAGGACTCTGCGCCCGATGCTGCCTCACCGACGACCTGACCGCCCTGCTCACCACCGCCGACACCGGACTGGTCTCGACCGAGCTGCGACCACTACTCGACGCGCTGACCAGCCAGGACCATCCCCGCAGTGCGCTCATCTGGCTGCGCAATCCCGACGTTCGCCAGCTCTTGGACGGGTTCGCGCAACACCTCGTGCCCATCAGTCACGACACCTTCGCCCACTACCCCGCTGAACGCACCGCACGTCATCTACGGGACCTTGAAGCGCCCCGGGTTTGATGGAGACATCGATTACCCGGGAAG
>NZ_JAALDU010000013.1 GCF_014145015.1 Dietzia sp. E1
CTCGTCCGCGGTGTCCGTCAGTCCCGCGAGCGCGTCGGCGTGCATCCGACGGGCGTCGGCGATCCGGCGCAACGCGCCGACGCGGTCCCCGTGGGTGGCGTCCGCAGCCGCCAACTCGCGGGCGTCGCGGGTGGCAGCGTCGATCAACGGGATCAGCGGGTCCGGACGGTCGACGACCGCGGGCAGCCCGCAGCCGCCGGCGACAGCGAACCCGGTGACGCAGACGGCCGCGCCCACGAATCGACGGCGGGAGAGGACCACGGGGGCGGAATGGGGCACTCCGACATCCTGCCAGGGCTCGGAGGTGGGGGCGTTGAGGCGGTACAGTGATGCGGCCCGTCCGCGTCCCGGACGGGTTCCCCGGCCCGCACTCCAGGAGCACAGTGATCGTCCCCGAGCCCGACAGGGCCCACATTCTCAGAGCGGTATCCGACCGCGGCCTCGATCTCGAGGACATCCGGGAGGACGCCCGCTCGTCCGCCTGGCGCGTGACGATCGTCGTGGACGGGGACGCCGGGGTCTCACTCGACGACCTGGCCGATCTGTCGACCGACCTCGATCCCCTCGCCGAGGGATGGGGCGGGCCCGACCGACCGGTGACCCTCGAGGTGACCAGCCGTGGGGTCGACGCACCCCTCGAGCAGCCGAGGCACTGGCGTCGGGCCCGTGGGCGCCAGGTTGATATCACCTACGTACAGGGCGCGAAGGGCCCGGCCCGCGCACGGGTCGGCGACCTGGACGAGGGCGCGGGAGTGGTCCGTCTCGTGTCCGGAGCGCGGGAGAAGAAGGTGGAGCCGGTGGCGTTGGACCAGGTGGCCCACGCCGTGATCCGGGTCGAGTTCCGGCCCGCCCCGGAGGACGAGCTGGACCTGCTGTCGGAGCCGGGGGACCCCGGTCGTGGCGCGCGAGAAGGAGAAGACCGTTGAACATCGACATGGCAGCGCTCAACATGCTGTCCCTGGAGCGCGAGATCCCGCTGGATGATCTGGTGCAGACGCTGGAGAACGCGCTTCTCACCGCCTACAAGCGAACCGACGGAGCGCACCGCGTGGCCCGGATCGCGCTGGACCGCAAGGCCGGCACCGTCGCCGTGTTGGCAGCAGAGGTCGACGAGGACGGCAACCGCATCGGCGAGTTCGACGTCACCCCCTCCGACTTCGGGCGGGTCGCGGCCGCGACCGCGCGGCAGATCATCCTGCAGCGCCTGCGTGAGGCGGAGACCGATCGCATCTACGGTAATCTCGTCACGCGCGAGGGTGAGGTCGTCAGCGGCGTCATCCAGTCCGATTCGCGGGCCAACGCCCGGGGCATCGTGGTGGTCCACATCGGTCCGGAGAACGGCGGCACCGAGGGCACGATCGCCCCGGCCGAGCAGGTGCCCGGCGAGAGCTACCGGCACGGCGACCGCATCAAGTGTCACGTGGTGGGTGTCCACAAGGGCCCGCACGGGGCCTCCGTGTCACTGTCCCGGACACACCCGGATCTCGTCCGTGGGCTCTTCGCCCTCGAGGTTCCCGAGATCGGCGACGGTTCGGTGCGTATCGCGGCGATCGCCAGGGAGGCCGGGCACCGCACGAAGATCGCGGTCGAGTCCACCGTCTCGGGTCTCAACGCCAAGGGCGCGTGCATCGGCCCGAACGGCGCCCGGGTCCGTGCCGTGATGGCGGAGCTGAACGGCGAGAAGATCGACATCGTCGACTACGACGACGACCCCACGGTGTTCGTCGGGAACGCCTTGTCGCCGGCCAAGGTGATCTCGGTTACCGTCGCCGACGAACAGGCGAGGGCGGCCCGGGTGGTCGTGCCCGACTACCAGCTCTCGCTCGCGATCGGCAAGGAGGGCCAGAACGCCCGCCTCGCCCACCGCCTCACCCAGTGGCGGATCGACATCCACAGCGACGCGGAGTGAGGCCCGTCGGCCGCCGGTGCCACGCGGTCGGGCGCGCCGTTCGTGTCGACACGCCATCTTCTGTAGACTGATCAGTTGTCACAGTGACTTCACGTCCACCCGTCCCCACGGGTCGGGCGGCGAGAGACCGAGGTGGCCGTATGCCGGGTCGTCAAGACCAGCGGATCGATGCCGCCGAGGACGAGGGTCCCATTCGGACCTGCGTCGGTTGCCGTCGTCGGGATAACGACTCCCGGCTGCTGCGGATCGTCCACGATCCGCAGACGGCGTCGCTCTCGCCCGATCCGCGTAGGCGGGCGGTGGGACGAGGAGCCTGGGTGCACCACGATGAGCGGTGCATTACGACAGCACTCGACCGCAAGGCCTTCATCAGGTCGCTGCGAGTCGCCGGGAACGTGTCCCAGGACGCGGTCTCGGAGGTGCTCGAGGCCCTGCGCCCCGCGCACGACACCACCCGTCGGCCGTTCGGCCCGGCGGGGGAGCACGAGAAAAGGAACGGACCAGACACGATGAGCACACCGTGAAGCTCCAGCGATGAACGTCCATCGAATGTAGACCGAGGTCGCGCGGCCAGCCCTGCCGTGAGACCTCGCAGTGAGGAGAGCAGTGGCAGGCAAGCCCCGGGTACACGAACTGGCCAAAGAGTTCGGTATCACCAGTAAAGAACTTCTGACGAAGCTCCGCGATCAGGGAGAGTTCGTCAAGTCCGCGTCGTCGACGCTGGAGGCACCGGTCGTCCGGCGCCTGCGCGAGGCGCACGCACTGGCCGGAGGTGGCGACAACGCCGCACCGGCGTCCAAGTCCGGCGGTGGGTCCGCACCCAAGCCGGGCGCACCGTCCAAGCCCGCCCCGGGCCCGCGTCCGGGTGCGACTCCGCGGTCCGCGGCG
>NZ_JAALDU010000139.1 GCF_014145015.1 Dietzia sp. E1
GGCGGCCTCGGCGTCAGACCGACCGGTCGCGGGGACGCCAGCCGCGGCGGCGGGCGGGGGCGTGACACCCGCAGAGGCCTCGTACTCGCGGACGATCCGCTCGGCCTCGTCGCCGCGGCCCCGCGACTCGAGGTAGCGCACCGACTCGGGCAGGCCGAAGCGCACGACCAGCGCGTACGCGGCCGGGACCAGGCCCACGGCGAGCGCCCAGCGCCATCCGTCATCGCCGACGGGCACCACGAAGTAGCCGATGAGCGCGGCCATGATCCAGCCGACCGCCCAGAATCCCTCGAGGATCACCACCACCCGGCCGCGGATCCGACGCGGCGCGAACTCGCTGACCAGCGTCGACGCCACGGGCAGCTCGGCGCCCAGGCCCAGCCCTACGATGAAGCGCAGGACGATGAGCATCGCCACGCCGGTCGACAGCGCCGCCGCGCCGGTCGCCAACCCGTAGACCAGCAGCGTCGCGGCGAAGACCTGCCGGCGGCCGATCCTGTCCGCGAGCAGTCCGCCGAACGCGGCGCCCAGGGCCATGCCGACGAAGCCGATGGACCCGATCCACGACAGCTCGGTGGGCGTGAGCGACCAGTGGACGGCGAGCGCCGCCATGACGAAGGAGATCAACCCCACGTCCATCGCGTCGAGCGCCCAGCCGATGCCCGAACCGAACAGTAGTCTGCGGTGCTTGCGGGTGAACGGCAGGCCGTCGAGGCGCTCCGTGCGGGTCGTCATGTCGGCAACGCTACTCGCCACGCCCGGCGTGTCAGACATGGACGCTTGTCCGAGTAGACTGGCCAATACCATGCTGTAGGTCACAGCCCCAGGAGCTTCCCGTGAGCATTCCCGAATCGGCCGCGGACGCGGCCCCCGCCTCGAACGCGGACTTCGCCGTCGTCATACGGGGCGGCACGGTGTTCGACGGCACCGGCGCGCCCGGGGTCCGCGCGGACATCGGGATCCGCGACGGCGTGATCGCGGCGATCAGCGCCGCGCCGCTGCCCGTGGCCCCCACCACGCGCGTGGTGGAGGCCGAGGGCCGGTGGGTGACACCCGGCTTCGTGGACACCCACACCCACTACGACGTCGAGCTGCTCGTCTCCCCGGGGCTGGGCGAGTCCGTGCGGCACGGGGTGACCACCGTCCTGGTGGGCAACTGCTCGATCTCCGGCGTCTACTCCGGCACGGTCGACGTGGCGGACCTGTTCAGCCGCGTCGAGGCCCTGCCGCGCGACTCGGTCCTGCAGGCGCTCGAGGAGAAGAAGACATGGTCCGACCCGGCGGCCTGGCGGCGCGCCGTCGAGGAGCTCCCGCTCGGCCCCAACGTGGCGTCGTTCCTCGGGCACTCCGACGTACGCGCGTCCGTGATGGGCCTGGGCCGGTCGACCGATCCGAAGCACTCCCCCAGCCGCGAGGAACTGCGCGAGATCGACCGCCGCATCACCGCCGCCCTCGACGCCGGGTTCCTGGGCGTGTCCACCATGACCAACCCGTGGGACAAGATGGACGGCGACCGCTACCGCTCGCGGACGCTGCCCTCCACGCACGCCTCGTGGGGTGAATTCCGCCGGATCAGCCGCCTTCTTCGTCGTCGTGACCGGGTCCTGCAGGGCGTGCCCAACCTCAACACCAAGGTCGACGTGGCCTTCTACGCCGCCACCAGCACCGGGCTGTTCCGCAAGCCCCTGCGTGTCTCGCTGCTCTCCGCCGCGGACACCCTCGCCGAGCCGTGGGTCAACCGCATTTTCCGGCCCATCGCCTGGGCCGCCAACAGCCTCGGCAAGGGCAGGTTCGTGTGGCAGCACCTGCCCACCACGTTCAAGGTGTGGGCGGACGGCATCGACCTGGTGGTGTTCGAGGAGTTCGGGTCCGGCCGCGAGGCGCTGCACCTGGCCGACGAGGTGTCCCGCAACGAGCTGCTGCAGCAGGAGAGCTACCGGCGCTGGTTCCGGCAGGACTTCGAGAAGCGGTTCAGCCCGCGGGTGTGGCACCGCGACTTCGACGACGCGCTCATCGTCGCCTGCCCCGACGAGTCCCTGGTCGGCCAGACGGTCGGCGACGTGGCCCGCGCGCGGAAGCTTCACCCGGCCGACGCGTACCTCGACCTGGTGGTGGAGTACGGCACGGACTTCCGCTGGACCACCACCATCGCCAATGCGCGCGAGAAGGTCGCCAACCGGCTGGTCAACACCCCGGGCGTGACGATCGGCTTCTCCGACGCGGGCGCGCACCTGCGGAACATGGCCTTCTACAACTTCGGGGTCCGGCTGCTCGAGCGCGTCCACCAGGCCCAGCGGAAGGGCCGCCCGTTCCTGTCGACGGAGGAGGCCGTGCACAAGCTCACCGGCGAGCTGGCCGAGTTCTACCGCCTCGACGCGGGGCGCCTGGAGGTGGGTCGGCGCGCTGACGTGGTGGTGATCGACCCGTCTGGTCTCGACGGCGAGTCGCTCGACTACCACGAGGAAGCGATGCCCGAGTTCGGCGGGCTCCGCCGGATGGTCAACCGCAACGACCGGGCGGTCGCGGCGACCATCATCGGCGGCCGGGTGGTCTGGAGCGACGGCGAGTTCGCGCCGGGCTACGGCCGCGATTTCGGTGCGGGCCGATTCCTGCCCTCGGGCGAGACCGTCGCGCCGCGACCGGTGGAGGTGCCCGCACCGGTGGAGAGCCGGGAGGAGACGCCGCACACTTCACTGGCATGAGCGCCACACCCCTGGACGACGATGTCCGCGACCTGCTCCTCAAGCCCAACCCGTGCGTGATGGCGACGCTGCGCAAGGACGGCTCGCCGGTGACCGTGCCCACCTGGTACCGGCTGGTCGACGACCGGATCCACCTCAACCTGGACGCGGGCCGGGTGCGTCTGCAGCACATCCGCCGCGATCCGCGGGTGGCGCTGTCGGTGATCGACTCGGGCGACTGGTACACCCACGCGAGCATCCAGGGCCGGGTCACCGAGATCACCGACGATCCGGACCTGTCGGGCATCGACGCCCTCGCGCGCCATTACACGGGTGAGCCCTACCCCACCCGCGACCGGCCGCGGGTCGACGCCTGGGTGGAGATCGAGCACGTCCACGTCTGGGGACGACTCCTCGACAACTGACGCGGCGGGCGACGGCAGGGCGGCCGGCGGGGCGGACAGTGCTGGGGGCGGGCCGGCCACAACGCCCGCGCCGAGCCCGTGGTCGTCCTACGCTGAGGCCACCCTCGCCCCTCGACGCCCGGAGGCCCTCGTGTCGGACCGCTATCCCCTCGCCGAACTCGCCGATCTGCCCGACGACCTGCGCGAGCGGATCCTCGCCGAGCAGGAGAAGGCGGGTTTCGTCCCCGAGGTGTTCTTGATGTTCGGGCGGCGGCCCGCCGAGTCGCGGGCGTTCTTCGCGTACCACGACGCGCTCATGGAGCGGGAGGGGAACCTGTCCAAGGCGGACAAGGAGATGATCGTGGTGACCATCTCCGGGCAGAACAACTGTCTGTTCTGCGTGGTCGCGCACGGGGCGATCCTCCGGATCGTCAAGAAGGCCCCGCAGATCGCCGACCAGCTCGCCGTGAACTATCGCAAGGCCGATCTGACCCCGCGGGAGCGGGCGATCTGCGACTTCGCCACCAAGGTGAATCTGCGCTCGGACGAGCTGTGCGACGCCGACTTCGCCGCCCTGCACGAACATGGCCTCGACGACGAGGACGCGTGGGACATCGCCGCGATCACCGGGCTGTTCGGCTTGAGCAATCGCCTCGCCAACGCCACCGACATGCGTCCGAACCCGGAGTTCTACCTCATGGGCCGGGTGCCGCGGCAGAAGTAGTCGCGCGGGCCCTCCGAACCCCTCCCGGACCCTATAGCGCATTTACGCACGAACAGGTGTGCGGAAAATAAGCGAAGAGTTCATTCATTTCCGTGCCGGAATCCTCTATCACGATTCGGCACGTCGGCGCCTCAGAATCTGCGAATCCGACGTCGCACGATCCGCCTCATGGACGCTCGTCCTACTTCTTGATGCCATGATTCCGCTGCACAACGGCGACTATCCCTGCAGGCCTTGAGCATTCGTGGGCACCCTGGCCGGCCGACCAGGCCCGCAGCGTCCGCGTGTGACCTTAGATACAGAATCGTTGCCCAGTCTTGGCATTTGCTGAGTGGCCGACGCATACTCTTCTCAGTCCACACAGACTCTGAAAGTCCAAGGGGGACAACCCCTCCCCTCGAGCCCCAGGCTCAATCCCCCTCTAGAAAGGGTTCATCATGAACCAGGCGTACTACGCTCTCGTCACCCTCCAGGCCTTCTTCTCGGAGCGCCTCGACAACCGCAAGGACCGCGGCGCGACCGCTGTCGAGTACGGCCTCATGGTCGGCCTCATCGCGGTGGTCATCATCGTGGCCATCACCGCCCTCGGGACCGACCTGAAGACCCTCTTCCAGGGCGTGGCCGACAAGATCCCCGCCGTCGCCTGACGCAGATCGCAATGCCCTCCAGCCCGGTGCAGCGCTTCCCTTGAGCGCTGCACCGGGGCCGGCGCCGGCGTGAGCCGCCGCCTCTGAAACTCCCTCAGTTCCCTCCCTCTTCACCCTTCTCCCCCTCAGGCTCCTCAATGCTCACGCCCTCACGTGAGCGCGGGGCCACGGCCGTCGAGTTCGCGCTCGTCCTCCCGATCCTCATGCTGCTCGTCCTGGGCATCATGGAATTCGGACGGGCGTACCACGTGCAGACCACCCTCTCCAACGCCGCGCGCGACGGAGTGCGGGTCATGGCGCTGGAAGACAGCGCCACCGCCGCCAAGGCGACGGCCATAGCCTCCGCTCAATCCCTCCCCCTCACCGTCGACATGATTGACGTCAACCCCTCGCGCTGCTCGGCGGAGCCCACCTCGACAGGAACCACCACCACCTCGGGCACCGCCTCACCGGGCACCGCCTCGGTCACCATCACCTACCCGTTCACGCTGGCCTCGGGCTTCCTGCCCATCGATGACTTCACCCTCACCGGCACGGGGTCCATGCGATGCTTCGGATAGGCGACGACCGCGGCGCGGTCGGCGTCCTGGTGGCCATCCTCATGGTTCCGCTCATCGGCTTCGCCGCCCTGTCGCTGGACATCGCGGCGACTTACTCCGCGAAGCAGCAACTGCAGACCGGAGCGGACGCCGCCGCGCTGGCCATCGCCCAGGACTGCGCGCGGAACGCGTGCGGTTCGCCCACGGCGACAGCGCAGGAGTTCGCCGATCTCAACAGCCCCTCGGACGACGTGGTCGCCCGCGTGGACACGATCCCCACCGCAGCCAGCGGACGGGTCACCGTGACCGTCGAGACGGAGCGTCAGCACTGGTTCGCGCCGGTGCTGGGCGTCGACTCGACCACGGTCACCACCACGGCGAGTGCTGGCTGGGGCTCCCCCACCGGCGGTACCGCAATGCTGCCGCTGATCTTCTCGCTCTGCGAGCTGGAGGCCCAGGCCGGCAACGCGCTGGTGACCGGGAACGCCGAGCGGACGATCCTGTCGACCAAGACCTCGCAGACCGGGTGCTTCAAGAACGACCTCCCCGTGCCCGGAGGCTTCGGCTGGTTGGAGACGGACTCCGGCCAGACCTGCCAGAGCACCACCCGCGTCGGCGCGATCGTCTACGGCGAGCCGGGGAACACCCCCAAGCGGTGCGACCTCTCGACCATCCGCAACAAGACGGTCCTGCTCCCGGTGTTCGACGGCGGGCTCGACGTCGGCTTCGGAGGCAACGGCCGCGGCGCCTGGTACAAGGTCCACGGTTACGTCGCCTTCCGGGTCACCGGCTACAACTTCTCCGGCCAGCGCTGGAACCCGCCGTGCAGCGGGAACGACCGCTGCATCCGCGGTTACTTCACATCGCTGAGCGTCCCGGACCCGAGTTTCGTCTACGGGCCGGGCGCGCCGGGCCTCGGAACCTCGGCAGTGCATCTCCTCCCCGACTAGACCTACTACCCGATTAGCGAGAGCCCCATGAGTCGTCGTCTCGTCGCAGCGGTCGCAGCCGTCGTGCTCGCCCTGCTCGGAGCCGTCCTCCTCATCACCTACGTCAGCGGCGCCGACGAGCGCGCCATGGCCGGCATGGAACCGGTCGACGCAATGGTCGTGACCGCCCCGATCCCACAGGGCACGCCGGCGGCGGACATCACCGCATCGGTGGCCCTCGAGCAGCTGCCCTCGGCGTCCGTGGGCCCTGGCGCGGTGACCTCGATTGACGAGCTCGCGGGCCTGGTCGCCGTCACCGACCTGATGCCCGGCGAGCAACTCCTCATGGGCCGGTTCGGTGCGCCCGAAGCGCTCGAGCCGTTCGGCGGGGTCCCCGTCCCGGAGGGCCTGCACCAGGTGACCGTGCCGCTGGACTCGGCGCGTGTCACCGGCGGAACCCTCATGCCAGGAGACCTGGTCGGAATCTTCGCCTCCTTCGCGGGCGACCCGCCGGTGACCCACCTGGTCCTCGACAAGATCCTCGTCACCCGCGTCCAGGGCGGCCTGACCCCGTCGCCGGCGGCCGGCTCCGCAGACGCGGCCACCGACGCGGCCCCTGAGGGCGAGGACTCATCGGCCGCCCCCGTCCACGAGGGCACCGCGATGGTGACCCTGGCCGTCACCGCTCGGGACGCCGAGACCATCGTCTTCGCCGCCGAACACGGCACCATCTGGCTGTCGATCGTCGACCCCGCCGCCACGGCGGACGGCACCCGCATCGTCGACCCCGGGAACGTGTACCAATGAGCCACCTCCTTCTCGTCTCCGACTCCACCGACCTCCGCCAGCGCGTCGCCGACGCGGCCCGCGCCCGGATCTCCGTGATCGCGGGGCAGCCGCTCCCCGCCGGCCCGTCGCAGCTGTTCCAGCAGCTCGGCGCCGGCACGCCCATCCCGCAGGTGATCGTCCTGGACGCCGCCGGCGGCAGCGACGACGCGCTCGCTCTGGCCACGCGACTCGACGTGGAGTGCCCCGGCATCGCGGTGGTCCTGGTCAGCGAGCAGCCCGACACGCTCGCGCTGGCCGCTCTGCGGGCCGGCGTGTGCGACGTGGTCCGCCCGGACGCCGAGACCCCCGAGCTCCGCACCGTCTTGGCCCGCGCGCTCCACACAGCGCAGGCCGCCGCACAGCCGGTGCCGGGCGACCCCGCCATCAGCGGCGACGCCACCGCCCGCGGTCGCGTGATCACCGTGGTCTCGCCCAAGGGCGGCGTGGGCAAGACCACCGTCGCGACCAACCTCGCGGTGGGCCTGGCCCGCACCGCACCGCTGACCACCGTGCTCGTGGACCTCGACGTGCAGTTCGGCGACGTGGCCAGCGCCCTGAGCCTGGACCCCGACCACACCCTGCTCGACGTGACCCGCGGCCCGGCATCGCAGGACTCGATGGTCCTCAAGACGTTCCTCACCCAGCACCCGACCGGCCTCTACGCCGTGTGCGGGCCGGCCAATCCCGCCGACGCCGACGCCGTGACCCCCGACGACGTCGCCCGGCTGCTGCAGACCCTGGCCTCGGAGTTCCGCTACGTGGTGATCGATACCGCGCCCGGCCTCGACGAACACGCCCTCACCGCGATCGATCAGACCGACGAGCTGGTTCTGCTCACCGGCCTCGACGTCCCCGGCGTGCGCGGGCTGCGCAAGGAACTGGACATCCTCCGGGACCTCGGCGTGGCCTTCGACGGCCGCCACGTCCTCATCAACCTCGCCGACGCCCACAGCGGACTGACCAAGGCCGATGTCGAGGCCACCATCGGCACCGACGTCGACCTGGTGCTGCCCCGCAGCCGCGCCGTCCAGATCTCGGTCAACCAGGGCGTCCCCCTGCTGCAGAGCGACGCCCGCGACCCCATGACCAAGCAACTCCGCAAACTCGTCGACCGTTTCACCCCGGCACCCATGAGGCCCGCCGAGACGGCCGCCCCGACGCGCACCAGCGGCCGCCACCGCCTGCGTAGGAAGCGACTCACGCGATGAGCCTGTCCGATCGACTCCGTGCCGCCCGGGTCCCCGCCGCGGCGGCGCCTGCCGCGTCCGAGCCGGCCTCGCCGTCGTCCGCTGTTCCTGTGCCCGACGTCGCCGTGCCGGTGGCGCCCGTGACGACGACGAGGTCCGCCGGCGTCCCGACCCCGCCCCGCCCCGCGTCGGGCGCGACGGCCGGCACCGACGAACCCGCCATCGACCCGCTGATCTCCCTCAAGGAGCAGGCAGCCGGGGCCCTCTTCGAGCGCATCGGTGCGCGGCTCAACAACCCGTCGCTGACGGAGGACCAGCTCCACGCCATGGTCCGTGCGGAGCTGAACACGGTCGTGGAGGAACAGACCATCCCGCTCACCGGCGACCAGCGCAAGCGCCTCATCACCGACGTCCAGGCCGACGTGCTCGGCCACGGGCCGCTGGAGAGACTCCTCGAGGACCCGGACATCACCGAGATCATGGTCAACGG
>NZ_JAALDU010000140.1 GCF_014145015.1 Dietzia sp. E1
CCGGCGCGGCCGCGCTGCTCGCGGCGGGGATCGTCGTCCTCGCGCGGCCGGCGCGTCCGGTGCGGCGCGACGACCGGTACGTCACGCCCGCCGTACGTCGCGGAACCGGCGGAGAACCGAGGGATGGCGCGGACGGCGACGCCGGTCGTGACCTCTGGTCGGAGCTCGACGAAGGACGCGATCCGACCGGTTGACCGCGACGGGGTGGACCCGATTCGGGAACCCGGCTCCGGACCTCTATTGTTGATCTCGATCACACTTTCCGCCCCGATCACTGCTGAGGGAGGTCACGGTGGGTACCGTGCTGGACTCGATTCTCGACGGGGTCCGCGAGGACGTCGCGGCCCGCGAGGCCGTCATCGACCTGGAGTCGGTGAAGAAGGCGGCCCTGTCCGCCCCGGACCCGCTCGATGCGCTCAAGGCGCTGCGCGACCCGGGTGTGGGCGTCATCGCCGAGGTGAAGAGGGCGAGCCCGTCCAAGGGGGCGTTGGCCGACATTCCCGATCCGGCGGTGCTGGCCCGCATGTATGAGGACGGCGGGGCGCGGATCATCTCGTGCCTGACCGAGGAGCGACGCTTCCACGGCAGCCTGGCCGATCTCGACGCGGTCCGGCGCGCGGTCGACATCCCGGTCCTGCGCAAGGACTTCGTCGTGGGGCCGTACCAGATCCACGAGGCGCGGGCGCACGGAGCGGACCTGGTCCTGCTCATCGTGGCCGCCCTCGAGCAAGACGCCCTGGTGTCGCTGCTGGACCGTACCGAGTCGCTCGGGATGAGCGCGCTGGTGGAGGTCCACACCGAGGAGGAGGCGGACCGCGCCCTGGAGGCCGGAGCGAGCGTCATCGGCGTCAACGCCCGCAACCTCAAGACCCTCGAGGTCGACCGGGACGTGTTCTCCCGCGTCGCGCCGGGCCTGCCGTCGGACGTCGTGAAGATCGCCGAGTCGGGTGTCCGGGACGCCTCCGACCTCCTGGCGTACGCCAGCGTGGGAGCGGACGCGGTCCTCGTCGGCGAGGGACTGGTGACGCAGGGCGACCCGCGTGCGGCCTGCAACGCGCTGGCCACGGCGGGTGCTCACCCCTCCTGCCCGCAGGGACCCCGCTAGGCCCCGGTGGTGGGCTTCCGGCAGACTGGGAGTCGTGAACTCCAAGGATCTGACGTCACTGCCCACGATGGGGGAGGTGCTCCGGACAGCCACCGGACACGAGCCTGACCAGCGCGGCCACTGGGGGCCGTTCGGGGGCCGTTACGTTCCCGAGGCGTTGATGGCGGTCGTGGACGAGGTGACCGACGCCTACGCCAAGGCCCGCGCGGACGAGGAGTACCTCGACCAGCTGGACCGGCTGCAGAAGCACTATTCGGGTCGGCCGTCCCCTCTGTACGAGGCCACGCGGTTCGGCGAGGAGATCGGCGCCCGGGTCTTCCTCAAGCGCGAGGACCTCAACCACACCGGCTCGCACAAGATCAACAACGTGCTCGGTCAGGCGCTGCTCGCCCAGCGGATGGGTAAGAACCGCGTCATCGCGGAGACCGGCGCCGGCCAGCACGGGGTGGCCACCGCCACCGCGTGTGCGTTGCTGGGGTTGGAGTGCAAGATCTACATGGGCGCGGTGGACGTGTGTCGTCAGGCGCTCAACGTCGCCCGGATGCGTCTGCTGGGCGCGGAGGTCGAGGCCGTCGAGATCGGCTCGGCCACGCTCAAGGACGCGATCAACGAGGCGATGCGCGACTGGGTCGCGCACGCCGACGACACCTACTACGCGTTCGGCACGGCGGCCGGGCCGCACCCGTTCCCGACGATGGTCCGCGACTTCCAGCGGATCGTCGGTGCCGAGGCGCGGGTGCAGATCCTCGAGCAGGCGGGACGGCTGCCGGACGCCGCGGTCGCCTGCGTCGGCGGTGGTTCCAACGCGATCGGCCTGTTCCACCCGTTCATCGAGGACGAGTCCGTGCGCCTCGTCGGCTGCGAGGCCGGCGGTGACGGTGTGGAGACCGGGCGTACCGCGGCGACCGTCAACGCCGGCCGGCCCGGCGTGTTCCAGGGCTCGTACGCCCACCTCATGCAGGACGAGGACGGTCAGACGATCGAGTCGCATTCCATCTCCGCCGGCCTGGACTACCCGGGCGTCGGTCCGGAGCACTCGCGGCTGTCGGAGATCGGTCGCGCCGAGTACCGGCCGATCACCGACGCCCAGGCGATGGACGCCTTCGCGCAGTTGTGCCGTACGGAGGGCATCATCCCGGCCATCGAGTCCGCGCACGCGGTCGCGGGAGCGGCCCAGCTCGCCGCCGAGGGGGTCGGCCTGCTCCTGGTCAACGTTTCCGGCCGCGGGGACAAGGACGTCGACACCGCCGCGCGGTGGTTCGGGTTGTTGGGCGGTGGTGAGCCGCCGGAGGCCGGGGTGGATTCGAGCCAGGGTGCCGACGACGGCGAGGGTGCGTACGCGGACGGGGGAGTCGAGGGATGAGCGTTCTCAGCGACGTGTTCGAGCGGTGCCGGGCGGAGAACCGGGCCGCGCTCATCGGCTACTACCCGGCCGGGTACCCGACCCTCGAGGGATCGATCGAGGCCGTCCGGACGATGGTCGAGGGCGGCTGCGACATCATCGAGGTCGGCATCCCCTACTCCGACCCCATGATGGACGGCCCCACCATCCAGGCCGCCGCGGACACCGCCCTCGAGGCGGGATTCCGGGTCGCGGACACCTTCGAGGTCGTCCGGGCGGTCGCTGACGCCGGCGCGGTGCCCGTGGTGATGACCTACTGGAACCCCGTCCTGCAATACGGGGTCGACCGCTTCGCCGCCGATCTCGCGGCGGCCGGCGGCACCGGCGTGATCACTCCCGACCTCATCCCCGACGAGGCGGACGACTGGATCGCCGCCTCCGACGCGCACGGCATCGACCGGGTCTTCCTCGTGGCCCCGTCGTCCACCCCGGAACGGCTGGCGATGACGCTGTCGCGCACGGGTGGCTTCGTCTACGTCCAGGCGGTGATGGGGGTGACCGGCGCGCGGGACGTCGTTTCGGACGCGCCGCGCACGCTCACCCGGCGCGTACGCGAGATATCCGATCTGGCCTGTGGTGTGGGTCTGGGTGTGCGGAACGGCGACCAGGCCGCCGAGATCGCCTCCTACGCCGACGGCGTCATCGTCGGCTCGGCGCTCATCACGGCGGCGACCGAGGGGCCGGACGCGCTCCGGCGTCTGACGGCGGAGCTGGCCGAGGGTGTTCGCCGCGGGGTGTCGTCGTGATCCCGAGTCCACCCCAGGGCGTGTGGGAGATCGGCCCGTTCCCCTTGCGCGCCTACGCGTTGTGGATCATCCTCGGCATCGTCATCGCCGTCTGGTGGGGCGAGAAGCGCTGGGTCGCGCGTGGTGGGCGGGCGGGCGTCGTGCTCGACACCGCACTGTGGGCGATCCCGTTCGGTCTCATCGGCGGGCGCATCTACCACGTGGCCACCGACTGGTACCGCTACTTCGGCGAGGGTCGCAACCCGGTCGACGCGCTGAAGATCTGGGACGGCGGCCTGGGCATCTGGGGCGCCGTCGCGTTCGGTGCGCTCGGGGCCCACATCGGACTGCGGCAGCAGGGGATCCGGGCCCTCGGCGCACTGGGGGACTCGATCGCGCCGGGCGTCGTGCTCGCGCAGGGCATCGGCCGTCTCGGGAACTACTTCAACCAGGAGCTCTACGGACGCGAGACAGACGTGCCGTGGGCCCTGGAGATCTACCAGCGCTACGACGAGGCGTACGGCTACTCCGAGACCATCGGGCGTTCCACCGGGCAGGTGCTGGCGACGGTGCACCCCACGTTCCTCTACGAACTGCTGTGGAACGTCCTCGTCGCGGTCGCGCTGGTGCTGATCGACCGCCGGTTCAGGCTCGGACACGGCCGGCTCTTCGCCCTCTACGTGGCGCTGTACTGCTTCGGCCGGTTCTGGGTCGAGTTGCTGCGCGCCGACGCCGCCACCGAGGTGTTCGGCCTCCGGATCAACACGATCGTGTCGCTGGTCGTCATGATCGCCGCGCTGCTGTACTTCTGGCGTGCCCGCCGCGGCCGTGAGGCCCCCTCGGAGCTGCGCGCTCCCGGCGATCCCGTGGACGAGTCGGTGGGGGACGGCCCGACGGACGCACCCCCGTTGTCCGGCCGTTGACGTCGGGTTAACCGGCCAGCCGGTCGAGGGGACTAGATTGGGTCGGGTGAATCGTCGTACCAAGATCGTCTGCACCCTGGGTCCCGCCGTCGCCTCGGAGGCCGGCATCCGTGAGCTGGTCGACGCGGGGATGGATGTCGCCCGCCTCAACTTCAGTCACGGAGAGCATGCCGACCACGAGGCCAACTACAAGTGGGTCCGCAAGGCCTCCGACGAGTCCGGACGCGCGGTCGGCGTGCTCGCGGACCTCCAGGGCCCCAAGATCAGGCTGGGCCGGTTCATCGAGGGCCGGCACGAGTGGGCGGAGGGCGACCACGTCGTCATCACCGTCGCGGACGTCGAGGGCACCAAGGACCGCGTCTCCACCACGTACAAGGGTCTCGCGGCCGACGCGCGCCCGGGGGACCGCCTGCTGGTGGACGACGGGAACATCGGCTTGACCGTCGAGCGGGTCGAGGGCGACGACGTGCACTGCGTCGTCACCGAGGGCGGCACCGTGTCCAACAACAAGGGCGTCTCGCTTCCGGGCATGAACGTCTCCGTGCCCGCACTGAGCGAGAAGGACATCGCCGACCTGAGGTTCGCCCTCGCTCTGGGCGTCGACTTCATCGCGTTGTCCTTCGTGCGGTCCCCCGCGGATGTCGACCTCGTGCACGAGGTGATGGACGAGGTGGGCATCCACGTCCCCGTCATCGCCAAACTCGAGAAGCCCGAGGCCGTCAAGAACCTCGAGTCCATCGTGCTGGCGTTCGACGCCATCATGGTGGCGCGCGGGGACCTGGGCGTCGAGCTGCCGCTGCAGGAGGTCCCGCTGGTCCAGAAGCGGGCCATCCAGATCGCCCGCGAGAACGCCAAGCCGGTCATCGTGGCCACGCAGATGCTCGAGTCGATGATCACCAACTCCCGGCCCACGAGGGCGGAGGCCTCCGACGTGGCCAACGCCGTCCTCGACGGGGCGGACGCGGTCATGCTCTCCGGCGAGACTTCCGTGGGCAAGTACCCCATCGACGCCGTGCGGACGATGTCCTCCATCGCGCTGGCGGTGGAGTCGGATTCCACCGCCGCACCCGACCTGGTCCACATCCCGCGCACCAAGCGTGGCGTGATCTCGTACTCGGCGCGCGAGATCGGCGAGCGGCTCGGGGCGAAGGCGCTCGTCGCGGTCACCTCCACCGGTGACACCGTCCGGCGTCTCGCCCGCCTGCACAGTCACCTGCCACTCATCGCCATCACCGGCGATCCGCGCATCCGCAGTCAGCTGTCGCTGACGTGGGGAACCGAGACCTTCCTCACCGACCGCGTCACCGAGACGGCGGAGCTGGTGAAGGTCACCGACGAACTCCTGCTCCCGGTCGAGGGATACAACGAGGACGACCTCATCGTGATCGTCGCCGGCAACGTGCCGGGGGTGGAGGGGTCGACCAACTTCATCCTCGTGCACCGGATCGGCGAGGCCGACCACTGAACAGGGCGGGGACGAGGCGTCGACCGCCTGTAGTCACCATCTGATAACACCCGGAAGCGCCGGTGAGCACCCCCGCTCACCGGTGCTTTCGTCTGAGTTCGTGCTTTTGATGTGACAGCGCCGAGACAATTCTGTTACCTTCTTGGAGGCCACCGGGGAAGCCGGTCGGCTCACCGCTTCACCCCTCTAGACCCCGAGGTTTCCCCTGATGTCCGACGCCACTCGCATCACCTTCGCCGAGCTCGCAGACCGACTCGGCGTCGAGGGTTCCGGCGCGACCGCCGGTCGCCACCGTGCAGCCCGTTCCTCCAACGCCGTGGGCCGCCTCGTCGCCGGCACCGTCGCCGGCGCGGCCCTCACCGGCGGCGCGGCCCTCG
>NZ_JAALDU010000141.1 GCF_014145015.1 Dietzia sp. E1
CTGGGCGCGGTACTCGGCGGAGGCGGGATCCAGGGTGGGCGCACCCCCGGCGGGCGCAGGAGCGGCGAATCCGATCGTCAGGCCGGGCAGGTGGATCTGCGGCAACTGGATCTGGGGCGCCTGAGCCGACGCCTGGGGTCCGGCGCCGAGGGCGACGGTGGCGGACGCCGCGGCGACCAGGATCAGGCCGCGGCGCAGATGGTGGAGGGCTCGGGTCACGAGGGTGGGTACCTTTCGTGTGCTGCGACCCGACGGTCGGATCGCCAGCCGAGACGGTAGGGCCGACCGGTGCCCTAAGCCAGCCGTCATCACCCCGTGACCAGCCTGACCTGCACTCCGCCGGGGGCGAGCGCACCCCCGCTGGACGGGTGTTCGTGTCAGTCGCGGGCGAAGTCCTGGACCACGTGCACGGTTCCGTCCTCCGCGGTGACCACTCCTACGCCGACCCGCGTGAACTCGCCGTCGAGCATGCGCTCCCGCATCCCGGTGTCGGTGAGCAGTGCGGACAGAGTGTTCTGCGGCGTCGCGCCGGCGGGCAGGGTCAGCACGGTGCGGTCGCCGGACCCCTCGCCCGCGGGGGCCGCCTCCGAGTCGTCGTCCTCACCCGCCCGGGCGTCGGCGGGGACGGGGGCGTCGCCCGTGGCCGGATCGCCCGCGGCGAGTTCGGCTGCGCGCTCACGGGCCGATGCCTCGAGTGCCGGGTCGGTGACCAGTCGGTTCGCGCCCACCACGAGACGGGCGTCGTTGACCGCTGCGACCACGCTGCCCTCGAACGCCATCAGCCGTACCTCCTCCGGTAGGAGATCGGCGGTGGCGGGATCGGCTGCCGCGGCGCCGCCGGGCTGGGCGTCGGCCGGGGCGAGCGACGACAGGCCGGGGATCGCCAGGTCGAACGGCAGGGCGAATTCCAGTGATCCCTGGGCGGCCGCGGTGCCCGCGCCGGAGACGAGCAGGAGGGCTGCGGCGCCCGTGGTGACAGCGGAGCGGAAGTGGTGACGCACGCGATGGTCCTTTCCTCGGTCCCCGGCTCGCGCCGGGATTGTGTGGGCGAAGTGGACTGGGCGGCGAGGCCGCGGCTCAGTCACTCCTGCAACTATCGCCACTCTAGTCACACGCGTTACAGGTAGGCGATTCGTGAACGGGGCCTCGCCGCGACGCCAGCGGGACTCCGGCGCATAGCCGGCTGACGACGACGGCGACGCCCCCGCGTCAGAGCAGGGGCGTCGCCGAGAGTGCGGCCGCACGGGCCGGTGGGTCAGCGCAAACTGACGAAGTTCTGCGTGGAGTACAGCTTCCGGCTGTCGGCCACGTCCGCGCCCACGCCGAGGTGCGTGTGGGCGGGATTGAGAAGGTTGACGCGGTGCGGGGTCGAGTTCATCCACTGACGCACCAGGGTCTCGCCACTGGCGCCGCACCAGTTCTGCAGCACGTTCTCGCCATAGCTGCGCCACTGTCCGGGGTAGGCCGCGGTGACCTGGGCGCGGATTCCGGGGTTGTGGTACATCCGGCCCTCGGTGGCCATCTGTTCGCTCCAGGTCTGGGCGATCCCGTCCAGGCTCTCGAGCCGCTTGACGGGGGCCACCTTCGCGGCCGCGCGCTCGCGGTTGGTGTGTTCGTGGACGTCCTCGATCACCTGCTCGAGCTCCGCGGGGGTCGCGGACTCGCAGGGCGCCGGCGTGGCCATGGTGAATTCGAGAGACTGGGCGGCGGTGACCGGGGCGGTCAGGACGGTGAATGTGGCGGCGGCGATGACGACAGCGCGTATGCGGAGCCGGGCGATAGTTCTCATGAGGGGATCCTGAGGGGATATGGGGGATGTGAGGGTGGCGGAGGGGTTGCCACGACCTGAGAATAAGGTCACGTCCCGGCGGCCACGCGAGAATCCACCCCGCCGGTCCGGGGGCCGGATCGCGAAAAGGCCAGGTCGGCACGACGAGTGTCGCTCCGTCATCTAAACGATCGTCCAAGAGCGCCGAACGCGGCCCGCCGGGTCCACGGATTGCGGCCCTGACCCGGCGCGCGGTGCCCGGGCCGGCGGGATACGGATGAGCGTTTTCTCGCCGTTCACACGTTGAGATGATCACCACACGTGGTCCGATCAGCCCCGCGGCCACCCGGCCGGAGGGGTGGGTCGATTCTCTCCGCTTGAACCGCCCATCCGCGCGGAGGCAGGGTGTCGCGGAGGCAGGGCGTCAGGCGCAGCGCTTCTCGCGGCGGCGATCCACCACGCTGAACGCCAACGCGCCCGCCGCCAGCAGCGCGATGATGCCCAGCGCCGCCCGGAACGCCAGCAGCCAGTCGCCGCGGGACTCGACGATGCCGAAGAGCACCCCGGGCACGATCGCCGTGCCGACCGCCGTGCCCATGCGCTGGCCGAGCGAGATGATGCTGCCCGCGACGCCGCCGTAGGCCGGGTCCACCGCCCGCAGCGTGAGGGTCTGGTTGGGCGAGATGGTCATGCCCTGCGCGATGCCGACGAACGCCGCCGGGACCATGAACACCAGGTAGTGCAGCGCGCCGGATTCGACGAAGCCGGCCAGCACCATGAACGTCACCAGTGCGGTGATCGTGATGGAGAAACCGGTGATGACCATCCGCCGCCCCAGGCGCAGGACGAACCGCCCCGCGACCTGCGCGGAGATCGCCGCGCAGACCGACGCCGGGAGGCTGATGAACGCCGAGTCGATGGGTGCGTACCCCAGGTGGAACTGTAGGTACAGCGGCATGATGACCCACAGGCTGGTGCCGCCCACGAAGTAGATGGACACGATGATCATGCCGTTGCGGAAGCCCGCGTCGCGGAAGATGTCCGGGTTGACCAGCGGCGGCCGCCCGAGCCGCTCGTAGCGCCGCTCCCACCACGCGAACACCCCGAGCAGGGCCAGCCCGGCGGGCACGAGCGCCCAGTACGCCGGATGCAGGTCGCGGCCGAGGAACGGCAGCATCACCGCGAGCACGGCCACACCGAGCAGCGCGATGCCGATGGGGTCCAGATCGAGCCGCCGACGCCCCGGGGCCGGCCCGGTCGCAGACGGCCCTCGCGTGCCCGGGGCGTCCGCTCCAGTGGCGGAGCCGGCGGCGTTGTCGTCGTCGTTGTCGTCGTCACCTAGTCGGGCGGTGGCCCGCTCCAGGGGCGCCATCTCCGCCGCACGGGCCCTCGACCCGCCCACGTCCGGACCGTCGTCGTCGGCGCGGGGGATGGTCCGGTCGTCGGCGAGCCAGCGCTGCCCCAGCACCAACGCCAGCACGCCCAACGGCACGTTGACCAGGAACATCGCCCGCCAGCCCAGGTCGTCACCGAGCGCCTCGATGAGCAGCCCGCCCACTAGAGGCCCCGACGCGGTGGCGATGGAGACGGTGGTGGCCATGGTCGCGAAGGCCCGGGCGCGCGCCTCCTTGCGGAAGTACTTCTGGATGAGGCCGAACGTCTGCGGATTGAGCATCCCCGAACCGACGCCCTGCACCAGACGCGCGAGGTTGAGCATCTCGATCGACTGCGCGAACCCCGCGATCAGCGCGCCGACGATGAACACCGTGACGCCGGCCAGGAAGATCCGCTTGCGGCCGGTCGCGTCACCGAGGCGCCCCGACGGCACCAGGAGCAGGCCGAACGCCAGGGCGTACCCCGAGATCACCCACTGCAGGCTGCTCGACTCGGCGTCGAACGTCGTGCCGATCACCGGCAGCGCCACGTTGATTACCGACAGCGCCAGCAGCGCCATGAACAACGGCACCATCAGCGGCGTGAGGATTCTCGCCGTGCTCACCGGCCGGGGGGTCGCGGTCTCCACACGTTGATCGGTCACTCCCGCGATGGTATCCGCGGCGCCGAAACACGCCCCGGCACCGGCTGGCGCGCACCGGATGTCACAGCCCCACAACAACCCGGTCACAACCTTCTCCCACACCTGTGCCCTCGGTAACGTCAGGTCATGGCTGATCCAATCCGCACCGCAGAAGCAGATCCCATCCCGTACGCCGACCTCACCGAGCTGGGCGGCGTCACCGGCCGGGCCGTGTCCATCTTCCTGCCCACGGCCCGCGGGGGCGCGGAGGTCCGCGAGAACCCCATCCGCGCCAAGTCGCTCATCAAGGAGGCCGAGGCCCAGCTCCGCGCCCACGGCGCCACCGAGGAGGAG
>NZ_JAALDU010000142.1 GCF_014145015.1 Dietzia sp. E1
CGTTCTTGACCTCGGCGAGGGTATGCGCGGTGTGCACGAGCGGCACGCCCCAGTGCTCGGACGCCACCAACCCGGCCTGACCGGACAGCCAGTAGTGCGAGTGGATGAGGTCGTAGTGCCCCGGCGCGTGCCCGGCCTCCGCGCGCATGACGCCCGCGACGAACGGGCACAGCTGCGTGGGCAGGTCCTCTTTGCGCAGGCCCTCGAACGGCCCGGCGACGATGTTGCGGACGAGCACGCCGTCGCCGGCCTCCTCGACGGGCGGCTGGGAGGAGTGGGTGGCGCGGGTGAAGATCTCGACCTCCACGCCGCGGCGGGCCAGCCGGCGGGCGGTCTGCAGGACGTAGACGTTGAGTCCGCCGGCGTCGCCCGTGCCCGGTTGGGCGAGCGGGGAGGTGTGGAAGGACAACACCGCGATGCGTCGGGGCAGCGGGTGCGCGACGCCGCGGTCGAGCTCGGAGACGGTCACCCGCTCGATTGTGCCCCCGCCCGCGCGGGCGTGCACGTCGGCCGGGTGCCCGGCGGGCGGGCGGCAGGCTTACAGAGTGGCGGCGAAGGCGTCGAGCTCGGCGAGGAAGCGGGGTGTCTCCTCGAGGAACGGGGCGTGGGCGGACTCGGCGAACTCGACGTAGCGGCCGCCGGGGATCATCTCGGCGTTCGCCTGCCCGGCCGACGGCAGCACCACCCCGTCGTGGGCCCCGTGGATGACCAGGGCCGGGATGCTCAGGGCGCGGAGGGCGTCGTCGTTGTCGACGCGGCGCGTGAGCAGCGCCTGCCGAACCGCCGGCGGCGTGGACAGCGACAGTCCCAGGATCCGCTGCCCGTCCGGGCCCGATCCCGAGCGCATCATGGCGTTGCCGAAGCTGGTGAACGCGGCCAGTGCGACCGACGGCTTCTCGTCGAACGCCCCGCCCGAGGTGACCTCCTTCATGGCCGGGCCGATCGCGCCGCCCGCCGAGCGGGAGAGCGAGGTGACCGCGCCGCACAGCACGATCCCGCCGACCCGGCCCTCACCGCGGGCGGCCAGGTAGTCGGCGACCACGACCCCGCCGTAGGACCAGCCCAGCAGGATCGCGCCCGAGCCCTCGGTGATCCCGGCGGAGTCGAGCACCGCCTCGACGTCGTCGGCCCACTGCTGCGGCGAGTCGTAGCCGCCGGCCGGGACGTCGGAGTGGCCGTGACCGCGCAGGTCGATCGCCACCACACGGAACCGCTGCGCGAGCTCGCCCAGCAGCTCGGCGCCCCAGCTCGAGCTCGACTGGGCCCAGCCGTGGATCAGGACGAGGGGCCGGGAGGCCGGGTCGCCGAGCACGCGGTAGGCGATGGTCGTGCCGTCGGACGACACCGCCGACGCGACGCCGTGCGCCGTGCCGGGAAGGTCGGTCGTGTACGCCCGGCCCGGGGCGGGTCGGCCGTGGGCGGGCTGGCCGGAGAGGGCGTCGGTGGTAGCGGGTGTCGCATCGGAGCTCATACGGCACATCGTGCCAGTCGGGGCGCGGCGGCGGTGTGCTCCTGCGCGGCCCTCCCCCGGCCCCGGCACCCGGATCACGCAGCACGCCCGTTCACCGCCATCCACCCACACGATCGGCACCCGTTCCGCGCCCGCGGCGGTTACCGTGGGGAGATGGCAGTCACCAGCACCAGGACCGACCCCGACGTGGTGGTCCGGACGTTCTTCGATGCCCTCATGGCCGGCTCCACCGCGACCGCCGCGGACCTGCTCACCGACGACGTGTGGTGGGCCAACGTCGGCCTGCCGACAATGCGTGGCAAGCGCGCGGTCGTCGGTGCCATCTCCGCGATGAACCGGAGCATCGACTTCGGCGTGGACATCCACCATCTCGCCGTGTCGGCGCCCGCGGACCCCACCAACCCGCAGGCCCCGGTGGTGGTGCTCACCGAACGCACCGACTACCTGGGCGTCGGGCCACTGCGCGTCGGGTTCTGGGTGTGCGGGCGCCTCGAGGTCCGCGATGGCCGGGTGTGCGGCTGGCAGGACTACTTCTCCAAGGCCGACATGGCCAAGGGCGCGGTGCGCGGGCTCGTCGAGATGGTCACCGGCCGGGGGCGTTAGACCTCGTCGTCGTCGCACGTTTTTCACCCACGACGAACGCATGCCGCGGTCGGTGTCGGACCCGCCGCCTACTCTTGTCGCCATGAGCACCGAGCACTCCGCCGCCCGAGACCGCCTGTCCGCCCTGCCCGCCGAGACCCGCGTCGCCGTGGTGACCGGGGCGTCGTCCGGGATCGGGGAGGCGACCGCGCGCGAGCTGGCGCGGATGGGCTTCCACGTGGTGATCGGCGCGCGGCGCGTCGAGCGGCTGCAGGCGCTGGCGGACGAGATCGGGGGCACGGCCATGCCGCTCGACGTGACCGACGCCGACTCGTGCGAGGCGTTCTGCGCGGCCGTCCCGCGGCTGCACGTGCTGGTCAACAACGCCGGCGGCGCCAAGGGCACGACCAGCGTGATGGACGCCGACGAGGACCAGTGGCGCTGGATGTGGGAGACCAACGTCCTCGGCACGCTGCGCATGGTGCGCGGGCTCATGCCGGTGCTGGTCGAGACGGGCGACGGGCTGGTCGTCACCATCACCTCGATCGCCGCGATCGAGTCCTACGACAACGGCTCCGGCTACACGTCCGCCAAGCACGCGCAGGCCGTCCTGCACCGCACCCTCCGCGGCGAGCACCTCGGCCAGCCGGTGCGGTTCACCGAGATCGCGCCCGGCATGGTCGAGACCGAGTTCTCGCGCGTGCGGTTCGACGGCGACGACGACAAGGCGGCCGCCGTCTACCGTGGGCTGACCCCGATGGTCGCGCAGGACGTGGCGGAGATCGTCGGCTTTGTGGCCAGCAGGCCCTCGCACGTCAACCTGGACCAGATCGTGGTGAAGCCCCGCGATCAGCACTCCGCGATGCGTGCGCACCGGAGCTGACATCGGTAGGTGAGCCTGTCCAACCCAAAGGGAGGTTAGGCTATCTGACCTGGTAAAACGTCGGACATCGCCATAGTCTGGCCCCCTACTGAAAGGGGCCCGCCATGGCCAGGAACAAGAACACCTTCGTCGATCTCCTCTCCGCTCAGGTCGGTCACGAGTTCGCCGCCAGCCAGCAGTACGTCGCGATCGCAGTGTGGGCGGACGCGCAGGACCTGCCGCAGCTCGCCGGTCGCTTCTACTCGCACAGCCTCGGCGAGCGGAACCACGCGATGATGATGGTCCAGTACATGCTCGACCGCGACATCCCCGTCACGATCCCCGCCGTCCCCGCCCCGGAGGCCCGGTTCAGCGGCCCCGCCGACGCGCTGCGCCTCGCGCTCGAGCAGGAGAAGCAGGTGACGCGGCAGATCGAGGACATGTTCCAGGCGGCCCGCGCCGAGTCCGACCCGCTCGGCGAGCAGTTCATGCTGTGGTTCCTGCGCGAGCAGGTCGAGGAGGTCGCCAACATGAACACGCTCGTCACGATCGCCGAGCGCGCGGCCGACGACTGGTTCCGCATCGAGGAGTACCTCGCCCGCGAGAACGACGCCTCCACCAACACCGGGACCCCGCCGTCGGTGGCCGGCGGCGCCGTCTGACGCACGCCCCACCGCGGTGGGCCGGGGCTCACCATCGTGGGGCGGGGCTCACCGCGGGGTGATCACGTCGTCCACCCCCACGCGGTCGCAGAAGCCGTCGTCGTGGCTGACCAGCAGCAGCGCGCCCCGCCAGCCGGAGAGGGCATCGGCGAGCACCTGCACGCCTTCCAGGTCCAGATTGTTGGTCGGCTCGTCGAGGATCAGCAGCTGCGGGACCGGCCGGGCGAACAGCCTCGCCGCGAGCGCCGCTCGAAGGCGTTCACCACCCGACAGGTCCCCGAGCCGGCGGAACCCTGCGTCGCCGAGGAACAGCAGCCGCGCCGCGTGGGCGTGAGCCTCCTCCGCCGGCGCCTCGGGGCGGACCGCGCGGATCGCGTCGACGACCGACCACTCCGGATGCTCGACGCGAAGATCCTGCGGAAGCAGGGCCCACGGGACGTGAACGACCTCGTCGTCGTCGCCACCCCGGCCGGCCCCGCGTGAGCGCGGCCCCGCGACGCCCTCACCGAACAGGCGCCGCAGCAGAGTGGTCTTGCCGCTGCCGTTCGGACCGGCCAGTCGTACCCGCGCCGGGCCGACGAGGTGGATCCGGCCGGCGACGGGATCGTCGGCGTCCAGCACGACCCGGCCCGCGGGGAGCCCGGGATCGGGCAGGTCGACGCGCAACAACTCCTCGCGTCGCACGGCGGCGTCGGCCTCGCGCATCCGCTCCTGCGCCTGCTCCACGCCCTTCGCGTGCGTGGCCCGGTAGCGTGCCGCGGACTCCTGGGCCTGCCGCTTGCGCATCCCCATGACGACCTTGGGCTCGCGCTTGTTCGCCTCCATCTTCCGGCCGTACCGCTCGCGCCGCGCCAGCACGACCTGCGCCTCGACCTTGTCCCGCTTCTGCGCGCGGAGGTCATTGCGGGCCCCGGTCAGACTCTGCAGCGCGGCGGCCTGCTCGGACTCGATCACCTCGCGGTAGTGCGAGTACGGCCCACCGAACACCCGGCATCGGCCGGCCCGCATCTCGACGGTCGTCCCGGCCCGCTCGAGCAGGCCCAGGTCGTGACTCACCACGAGCGCGATGCGTTGCCCGCCGGCGACGAACCGGTCGATCGACGCGAACAGCCGCGCTCGCGCCCTCGAGTCCAGATTGTTGGTGGGCTCGTCGAGCAGGAGTACCCGCGGCTGCCCGAGGAGCCGACCTGCCAGCGCGCCGAGCGTGCGTTCCCCGCCGGACAGCGCGAGCACCGACCTGCCCAGGTCCGTGGGCAGGCCCAACTCGGCGAGCAGCGCGCCCGTCCGCTCGGCGATCGACCAGTCGTCGGCGAGGCGGGCGAAGTCGTCGTCGTCGCCCTCCCCCGCCTCGATCCGCGCCAACGCCGCCAGCTTCCCGCCCACACCGAGCTCGTCGGCGAGGGTGCGCTCCGCGGGCGCGTCGGCGAGCAATTGCGGAAGGTAGGCGACCGTGGGCGGCAGGGCGGGCTCTCCTCCGACGCTGATCGACCCGCGCGTCGGACGCAGCTCGCCGGCGATGAGGCGCAGCAGGGTGCTCTTGCCCGCGCCGTTGCGGCCGACGAGTGAGGTGAGGCCGGGACCGAGGTTCAGGTCGAGGCCGTCGAAAAGCGGGGTGTCGTCGGGAAACGCGTACGCGACGTCCGACAGGACGAGGGATGACATACATGCTCCAGGGAGGTGGCGGATGGGCCGGGTCTCACCTGGGGTCGAGCACTGTCCTCGGATCTCCTCGTCTCGGGTTCTCGGCCGTGCCCCTCGCGGCGCCGGTCTCCCGGGGTCGCGCCGTGCAGCTGCCGACGTACGCCGAGCAGACTACGCCCGCCGCGCGGCAGTGGCAATGGTTCGGAGGGGTGCTCGTCGTGGAGCGGCCTCGGTCTCCCTCGCACCCGCCGTCGGCTCGGCTTCGGCGCGCTGCGCTCGGCGTCGCCAGGGCTGACGCCCGCCCTGGCGGATTCTGGTCGTAACCATCACGGGTTTTCGGCGAAATCGCCTGGATGGTTACGACCATTTCCGCGCTGAGTACATCCAATCGCGGGGTGCGGGCCGGACTACATGAACGCGCTGGGGGGAAGGCCCTCGCGGCTGCTCATGGGCAGCTCCTTCTCCAGCTTCTCCATGAAGATGTGCGACTGCACGGCGGTCCAGATGTTGTTGGTGAGCCAGTAGAGGCCGATCGCGATGGGGAAGTTGAAGAAGTACGCGCCCACGATCGGGAAGAACGGGAACAGGTACATCATGATCTTCATCGACTGGTTCATCGACTCGGTCATCTGCTCGGCCATGGACTGGAAGTCCTGCGGCTTGCCGTCCGGCCCGGCGCCGGCGGCCGCGCCAGCGGCCCCGGTGGTCGCGGGAGCGGGTGCGGCGGGCTTCTCGCCGTCGATCTCGAGCACCTCGCCGTCGACGACCGGGCCGCCGGCGCGCTCCTCGGCGTCCACGCGGGCCAGGGCGGCCTGCTCGGCGGCCTTGGCGGCCTTCTGCCGGCGGAAGGAGTTCCACATGTTGATGAACGTCGCGATGCCGGCCAGCACGAACAGCGGCACGGCCAGCATGAGGATGTCCTCGCGCACCAGCCCGGGGTGCAGGGAGTCCATGACCTCCTGCGGCATGCGGATGTAGGACGCCAGGGGCACGCCGAAGATCTCGGCGTTGAGGAACGACGACACCTGATCGGGGCCGAACGCCCCGTTGGTCATCTGCGAGGCCTCCTCGATGGACTTTCCGGGAGGCGAGAAGTTGAGCAGCACGTAGTACAGGCCCAGGAACACGGGGATCTGCACGAGGAGCGGCAGGCAGCCGGCCAGGGGGTTGACCCCGGCGTCGGCGTACAGGGCCTGCATCTCCTTGGCCTGCTCCTGGCGGTCCTCGGGGGACTTGCGGTCCTTGTACTTGTTCTGCAGCTCCTTCATCTTGGGAGCCAGCTGCGCCATCTTGCGCATGGAGTACTGCTGCCGCCACATGGACCGCAGGAGCAGTAGCCGCACGGTCACCACCAGCAGGAGCACGGAGCCCACCCAGGCGACGCCCGAGTCGGGGTCCACCACGAAGCTCAGCGCCCAGTGCCAGAACTTCATGACGAGCGACACCGGATACGCGAACAGGTCCACGGGCGATTCTCCAGGGAAAACGGCGGCGCCGGGCGGGCGCGCGGGGGCGTGACGAGCTTAGAAGGCCTGGGACCAGCGTGCCAGGAACAGCCGGCGCGCCGGGCGGCGAGGTCGGCGGCCCACCCCGCGGGTGCCGGGGCTCACCCGCGCCGGAGCCCACCCCGCGGCTGGCGGCGGAATCCCACGGCCGGGCGGACCGGTCAGATGTGGCAGCCCACCCACACTGGCTCGGGGTGCAGTTCCACGCCGAACGCCTCCCGCACGCCGTCGCGCACCTCGCGCGCCAGCGCGACGATGTCGTCGGACGTCGCCGAGCCCCTGTTGGTCAGCGCGAGCGTGTGCTTGGTGGACAGTCGGGCGGGGGACGACGACGAGGGGTGCCCCTTCCCGAAACCGGCCCGCTCTATGAGCCAGCCCGCGGAGAGCTTGACCCCGCCGGGCGCGGAGAAGGCGGGCATCTGCTCG
>NZ_JAALDU010000143.1 GCF_014145015.1 Dietzia sp. E1
GACAAGATCCGGCTGCTGGAGAACCCGGACTACACGCCCGCGTGCAACTTCTCCATCCTCATGAGCTGCAAGAGCGTCATCAACTCGGAGCAGGGCGCGGCGTTCGGCTTCCCCAACCCGTTCATCGGGCTCGTCGGGTACGGCATCGTGATCGCGATCGGCGTCGCCGCCGCCTCCGGCGTGCGGTTCCCCCGTTGGTACTGGGTGGGCGCGCTGCTCGGCCTGACGTTCGCCGCCGGGTTCGTGCACTGGCTGGCGTTCCAGTCCATCTTCGAGATCCAGGTGCTGTGCCCGTGGTGCATGGTCGTGTGGGCCGCCACCATCCCCATGTTCTGGTACACGCTGCTGCACGTGCTGGCCAAGCTCACGGCGGCCCGGTGGGTGCGCACTCTGCAGCAGTGGCACCTCGTCCCGGTGGTCGTGTGGTTCCTCGCCGTGGCGGGCGTCATCCTGTGGGCGTTCTGGGACTTCTACTGGGCCGACTTCTTCGCGAACCTCTGATCGGTCCGGCGCCCTCCGGCCTCCCGCCGGCACCCTCCAGCCCCCAGCGAGCGAGGCAGCGCCCTCCGCCCTCCCAGCAGGGCAGCACCTGCGCCCCTCCCTGACTTGGTCGTAATCATCTGCGAGAAGGTCGTCACCATCTTGCGGAATCCGCCTGTCAGCCGAGATGGTTACGACCAAACCCGTTCCGCTCCACCGCCGCCGGGGCCGCCCGGGCCGCTCTGTGGGGCTAGGGCTGTCCGGGCCCGGGACGCAGGTCGCGGCCGGCCGAGTTCCCACCCGGGCCGCTCTCCTCGGAGTACTTGGCCAACACCTCCGCCTCCAGGGTGGGCGACGGGTCGAGGTGCGACAGGCCGTTGAAGCAGAGGTTGACGATGTGAGCGGCGACCTCCTCCTTGGGCGGGGTACGCACGTCCAGCCACCACTGCGCCGTGCCGGACACCATGCCGACCAACGCCTGGGCGTAGACGATCGTCGTGACGGGATCGAACCCGCGGGCGGCGAACTCCTCCTCGAGGATGTACGTCACGCTCGAGGTGGCGTCGTTGAGCAGGGTCGAGTACGAACTCCCGCCCGCCGGCGAGGACTCGCGCACCAGGATCCGGAACCCGTCCGTGCGCTCCTCGACGTAGCGCAGCAACGCCATGGCGGCCCGCTCGATCCGGCGGCGGGAACCCTCCCCCTGTAGCGCCTCGGTGATCTCAGCGCCCAGGTAGGCGAGTTCGCGGTCGCAGACCACGGCGTACAGGCCTTCCTTGCCGCCGAAGTGCTCGTAGACGACGGGCTTGGAGACCCCCGCCGCGGCGGCGATGTCCTCCACCGTGGCGGCGTCGTAGCCGTTCTCGGCGAAGATCCGTCGCCCCACCTCGACCAGCTGCTGCCGCCGCTTGGCGGCCGACATCCTCGTCCTCGGCACCGGCGCCGGCGCGGTCTCGCCCGTCATGTCCCACCTCTCGCTGTTGCTTAGGAGACTAACCGGTTAGGGCGGGCCCCCCGTTTGTGGTCCGCCCGGAGCCCCGCACGCTCGAACGCACGTACAGTAGGTGACGTATCACAAACGCTAACGATGAGGGAGGACACGATGGCTTCACGTCAGCCCGGACACAAGGGAACGATCGGCACCGTCACCGAGCACGGACTGCCCACTACCACGGACGTCGTGGTGATCGGCTCGGGCGGCGCCGGACTCACCGCCGCGCTCACCGCAGCCAGGGACGGCGCGCGGGTACTGGTCGTCGAGTCGCTGGAGATCGTCGGCGGCGCGACGGGCGTATCGGCCGGCGCCGCGTGGATCCCCGCCCACGGTTTCTCCACCGAGGCACTCGGCGTGAGCGACTCGCTCGACGACGCCCGCACCTACATGTACGGCGAAGGCCGGCGCGAGACACTCGATCCCGAGGTGGTGGAGACCTTCCTGCAGGAGGGCCCGCGAGTCGCCCGCTACGTCGAGGACAACACCAAGTTCGGGTGGATCCCGGTCATCTGGCCCGACTACCGCTCCGACATCCCCGGCGCCTCCGTCGGCCGTGCCCTGTTCCCCGGCCCGTACAACGCCGAGGGCCTGGGCGAGGCGGCGCGCTACGTCCGCCCGGAGCTCGCCTCGGGCATGGCCAAGAACCCCATGCCGTTCTGGGCGCTGGCGGGGCTGAAGAAGGAGGCCTCGTGGATGGCCGGGCCCGCCCTCGTGGGCGCGCTGCTCGAGGCGGCACTCGAGGCCGGCGTTGAGGTACGGGTCGAGGCCCCCGCCGAGCGACTGGTGATCGAGGACGGCGCCGTGGCCGGCCTGGTCGTGCGCGATGCCACCGCCGCCGACGGCACCGCTGAGCACACGGTTCGCGCCGACCATGGCGTGATCATCGCCTCGGGCGGGTTCGAGACCTCCGACGAGATGACCACCGAGTACCTCGACGGCCCGCTGGGCACCCACGTCTCGCCGAAGGGCCACCGGGGCATCGCCGTGCAGCTCGCGGAGGAGGTCGACGCCGAGCTGACGTCGATGGACGCCGCCTGGTGGATGCCGGGAGTGCAGATCCCCGGGGAGACCCTCGACGGGGTCCCGTTTGCCCGACTACTGCTGGGTGAGCGGTCTCTGCCGCACTCGATCATCGTCAACAAGGCCGGCAAGCGGTTCGCCAACGAGGCCCTACCGTACGACCAGTTCGGTGCGGCCATGCGCGCGATCAACGAGGAGGCCGGCGGTACGAACGACCCGGCGTACTTCGTCTTCGACCAGAACTTCTGGGAGAAGTACGGGCTCTTCGGCGCGATCCCCGGCGGAGAGGTGCCCGAGTACATCCACCGGGCGGACTCACTGAGCGCCCTGGCCGAGAAGCTCGGCGTGGACGAGATCGGACTGCTGCGGACCGTCGACGAGTTCAACCCGGAGGCCGCAGCGGGCCGTGATCCGTGGTTCGGTCGCGGCGAGACGCTCTTCGACCGCTACTTCGGTGACTTCAAGCCGTTCCTCGGCCGCTTCTCCTCGGGGGCGCGCTTCCCCGCGGCCACGATGAAGGCCCAGTTCGCGGTGGCCAAGGCGGTCGCCCCGATCGTCAACCGGGCGGCGGCGAAGGTCGCCAAGGCCAACGATTCCGAGGCGATCCGCAAGGCGATCGTCGGCCCGCTCGCGGCGATCATGCGCCCTGTACTGAAGGCGCCGCGCTCCTCCACGCTCGGTCCGCTCGAGAAGGGCCCGTTCTACGCTGTGGAGGTCCGCGCCTCCGCGCTCGGCACGGTCGGCGGCCCGGCCACCGACGCCCGGGGCCGCGTACTCACCCGCGACGGCTCGGTCGTGCCGGGCCTGTACTCGGCCGGCAATGCCGGAGGCGCCCCGACCAAGGGCTTCTACGCGGGCGCCGGCGGGACCATCTCGCTGGGCCTGGTGTTCGGCCACCTCGCCGGGCGGGAGGCCGCGGCCACCCCGCTCACCCGCGAGGCGAACGCCGACGCCGTCTCTGCGTGAGTCGAGCGGCCGCGACGCCGCAGATCACAACGAGTCGGGCCCGCCGGTGCGCAGGTACGCATCGGCGGGCCCGGGCTCGTGTGCCAGACTGGTAGCGGCCCGTCAGGGTCGTTCCCCCGTGGTGTAATTGGCAACACTCCTGATTTTGGTTCAGGCATTTCAGGTTCGAGTCCTGGCGGGGGAGCTCGAGCACTCCCGACCTTCGCCGCGCACGTGAAGGTGCCGCGGGTCGCGCGGAGGATGACTCCTGGAAGCCAGCGCGTTGTCGGACGCGGACCTTCTCATCAGTCCAGCCGACTAGTTGCCGCCCAATGCTCCATCCTCAAAGAGGGACGACCCGCACAGACGGTCGCCCTCGAAACCCATCTCTTGACGCCACGCCATGTCCGAGCAGTTCGATTCCAGGTATCGACTCTCGGCTGCACCCGGCTGATTGGCACAGAACTCGGTGTTCTGGATCGTCCCGTCTGACATGCGAGACGGCCCGGGGGTCCCGAACAGGCACTCGACGACCGTCGGCGCCGCCGTTGTCGGTACAGCGGCCGCTGTCGGCGCAGTAGGTTCGTCGTCGGCTGGTGGCGCCGGGGCGTCTGTTGCTATCTCGATGTCGCTCAGATTCAATACGAAAACTTCGGTAATCGGCCCGCCACCAGTCGGAGCGTTGATCAGCAGCTCGGATTCAGGGTCGACGTCGTCTTTGAGCCAGACGACTCCTCGGTACTTGTCACCGGTCTGGACGTTCACGGCGTCGAGCTCGTCAATATCGCCGCAACTCCGCGAGATCGTCCGCTCCTTCTCGATGTAGCCGTCGCGCGTGCGTTCGCGGATCGTGCCCGTGTTAAGTACTTCCCGAGTCCCGTCGCCGGACTTCACGTCTACATCGACCTGAATGGCAACAGAGTCGTCCGGTGCCCCACTGCAGGCCCCGGGAACGAATACTCGCTCGATCGTGACGCCAGCGGTGTAACTCGGCCCGCTGATGGTGAACACCTCCCCGAGAGCGATAGGTACTTCAGCGGGCCCAGCCGGAGCCGAACTCGAGGTGATCGGCGTGGGCAGCGCTTCGGATTCCGAATCGGATTGAGCGGAACATCCGGCAAGAACCAGGACGGCCGCCGCCGCAGCGAAAAGAGCAGAGCGCATATCGGACCTTTCATGGGTGCGCCAGATCTTAGGCAGCGGCACACGCTCGCTGAGCATTTTCGCGTATCCGCGATGTACTCAGAGAACGGACCGCGATGGGTGTCGCAGCGCTCCTACTCCCCCGCGGTGGGATGAACACGTAGCCGCTGCCCAGTCGGCCTCCGCCTAGAAGATGCCGCCGAAGATCCCCACTGCCAGCACGAGCAGCAGGATCGCCACGATGGCCAGCACCGTCAGCGCGGGCTGGCGCGAGCGCCGCGGCGTGCGCTCCACCTCGGCATCGGGCCGGAACGCCGGGTCGTTGTCGGGTCGGCCTGGTCCGTTCATCCCCGTCACGTGAACCGCTCCTCCTCCATCCGTGCGTACGTCTCCAGCAGCTCGAGGGCGTGCTCGCCTGCGGCGCCCTCGGCCTGCAGGCCGGTGCGCATCGACTCGAGCATCTCGCGGCCGTGCGGAAACGGCGGCAGCAGCGGGACGTCCGGATCGGTGATCGCGTCGATGACCGTGGGCCGGTCCGCGGAGAACGCCTCCTCGAGCGCCGGCACCAGCTGGCCGGGCTCTTCGACCCGGATCCCCCGCAGGCCGAGCAGTTCGGCGTAGGCGGCCATGTCGAACTCCGGCACCTCCTGCGACCGCGCGAACCGCGGCTGCGACTCACTCTCCCTCTGCTCCCAGCTCACTTCGGCCAGATCGCGGTTGCTGAGCACCACGATCACCATGGTCGGGTCCTCCCAGGCGGGCCACGCCTCGGCGACGGTGATCAGCTCGTTGATGCCCAGCATCTGCACCGCGCCGTCGCCGGCCAGCACGGCCACCGGCTTGGCGGGTGCGGCGGCCTTGGCGGCGATCGCGTACGGGATGCCGCAGCCCATCGAGGCCAGCGTCGACGACAGGTGCGCGGGCACGGAGGCGGGCAGATCCATCTGCCGCACGTAGTGGTAGACACTGCTGCCCACGTCCACGGCGAGGCGCGCGTCGTGGGGCATGTGGTCGGCCAACCGCCGCGCGACCAGCTCGGGATTGAGCCCTCGCGCCGGCACCTCGGAGCGCTCGCGGGAGATCTCGCGCCACTGGCGCACCCATGTCTCGACGTCGCCACGCCAGGCGGAGCGGTCCTTATCCGCCACCCGCCCGAGCAGCTCACGCAGCGCGAGCGCGGCATCGCCGACCAGGCCCACCTCGATCGGATACCGGTTCGCCAGGTGTACCGGGTCCAGGTCGATCTGCACGGCCCGCGCCTGCCCGGGCTTCGGGTAGAACTCGGTCCAGGGGTCGTTCGATCCGACTATTAGGAGGGTGTCGCAGTTCTGGAGGATGCGCGCGCTCGCCGTCGTCCCCAGGTGCCCCATGGTTCCACCCACCAACGGTGACGACTCGTCGACGTACGGCTTGCCCAACAGGCTCATCGTCACACCGGCGCCCAGACGGTCGGCGAGCTCCATGAGCTCGGCCTGCGCCCCGGCCGCGCCGCGCCCGGCGAGGATCGCGATCCGCTCCCCCGCGTCGAGCACCTCCACCGCGCGCGCCACGTCGTCGTCACGCGGGACGGTGACCCCGTGCGTCCACTCGGGCGCGGTGACCACCACCCCGTGCTCCTGGTCGAGGTCCTCGCCCAGCTCCGGAGCGGGGGCGTTCTGCACGTCGTGCGGGAGGATGACCACCACCGGCGTGCGGTGCGTGAGCGCGGACCGGAACGCCCGGTCGAGCACCAGCGGCACCTGCTCGGCCGACGCGACGGTCTGCAGGTACGGGCCGGCGACGTCCGCGAACACGGTGCCGAGGTTGATCTCCTGCTGGTAGCCGGAGCCGAGCACGCTGGTGTGCTGCTGCGCGACGAGCGCCACGACGGGCACGCTGTCGAGTTTGGCGTCGTACAGTCCGTTGATCAGGTGCATCGCGCCCGGGCCCTGCGTCGACGTCACCACGCCGACCGCGCCCGAGTACTTGGCGTCGGCCACCGCCATGAACGCGGCGGACTCCTCGTGCCGCGCGCGCCCGAACGTCGGGGCGATGTCGGAGCGGCGCAGCGCGCCGAGGAGGGGGTTGTTGCCGTCCCCGGCGTAGCCGTAGATCCGTTCGACGTCCCAGGCCACCAGTCGTTCGACGACGAGGTCGGCCACCGTCCTGTCCGTGCTCATACGCGTGCCCTCTCCACCCGTCGGTCCGTGAGTGGCCCCCACCGTAGGGGTCGACTCCGATACCCTCCACCGGTCTGGAGGCGGTCCCGCGACAGCGGTTGTCCGGCGCGCGGGGCGGGTCTACCGTGCGCGGCATGGACACGGACCTGAAAGCCCTCGCACTGGTGTGCTCGCTCAAGGCCTCTCCCGCCGAGTCGAGCAGTGACCTCATCGCCCGACAGATCCTCGACGAGTTGGCCGGTCACGGCGTGACCGGTGAGACCGTCCGCGTCGCCGACTACGACGTACGCCCGGGTGTCGACGACGACATGGGCGACGGCGACCAGTGGCCCGCCATCCTCGAGAAGATCCGGGCTGTCGACATCCTCGTCCTCTCCACGCCGACGTGGCTCGGCAACCCGTCCAGCATCGCGCAGCGGGTGCTCGAGCGTCTCGACGCGCAACTGTCGGCCACCGACGACGAGGGCCGGCCGGCGATGTTCGGCAAGGTCGCCGTGGTCTCGGTGGTGGGCAACGAGGACGGCGCACACAAGATCGTCGCCGACATGTTCCAGGGCCTCAACGACATCGGCTTCACGATCCCGGCGCAGGGCTGCACCTACTGGAACAACGAGGCCATGAACCCAGTGGACTACAAGGACCTCGACGAGACGCCCTCCGCCGTGGCGTCGACCATCACCACGCTCTCGTCGAACGCGGTGCATCTCGCGCGGTTCCTCAAGGGCGCGCAGTACCCGGCGGTCGGGTAGCCGACGCGGCGCGCCCGCTCAGCCCTTCGCGCCCCGCTCGACCGCGCTGCGGACGGTGTAGCGCAGGAACGCCGGGAACGCGACCGCGCAGATCACCACGCCGATCACGACGAGCACGCCGCCGCCGGCCGCCGCGACCGCGGTGCCCACCGACGCCGCCG
>NZ_JAALDU010000144.1 GCF_014145015.1 Dietzia sp. E1
ACGTACCGGTCCGACTCGGCCGGGGTGAGCGGCCGACCCGAGAACCGCTGGAACGCCGCGAGCAGTGCCCACGCCAGGGCGGCCTGCGCCCACTCCACCAACGCCGGGTCGGAACCGTAGTAGTAGTCCCCGTGCTCCGTGGTGCCGTTGAACGAGCTGCGGTCGCGGTGCGCGTGCTCGATCGTCACCATCGCGTCGTCGACGGTGCCGAACGTCGAGATCTCCACCAGGTCGTGCAGGTAGTCGTCCATCGTCCACGGGTTCTCGTCCGCACCGCACGCCACCATGACCGAGGCGTACGCGGGATCGGCGGACAGCATGAGCAGGCCGGTCGTGATGCCGATCGGCGTGGACGCGTCGCCGTGGACCCGCCAGATGGGGTCGCTCGACTGGAACCAGCGGGGGCCGGGGATGTCGAGGATCGAGCACACCGGCGAGTCCGCCGTACCGCGTGGAACTAGTGGTGACATGCACACACCCCGGGGTAGTGACGCCGCCTGAGGGGGGCGGCCGGATGGGACCTGTCGCAGACTCTAGCGCCCAGCCGCGCGCCAGAGAAGAAAAGACGGAGGGATCGCTGAGGAAATCCCATGAACGACCGACACACCGCTTGCATCTAGGCTGGGCGGCGCACGCCACACGCTTTCCGACCCCGAGGAGACGGCCGTGACCGCCACCCCCCTTCCCGCCCCCCGCACCGGCCCCGTCGTGCCCGACCGCTTCGCCGGACGCACCGCCCTCGTGACCGGCGCCAGCCGGGGGATCGGCCTGGGCATCGCCCGGCGACTCCTCGCCGAGGGGGCGTCCGTGGTCATCACCGCCCGCGGGCAGGAGGGGCTCGACGCCGCCGTCGCCGAGCTCGGTGCGTCCGACCGGGTGCTCGCCGTGGCAGGGAAGAGCGACGACGAGGAGCACCAGCGCGAGGTCGTGGCCCGTGCCGAGCAGACGTTCGGGCCGATCGATCTGCTGGTCAACAACACCGGGATCAATCCGGTCTACGGCCGCACCGTCGACATCGACCTCGCCGCGGCCCGCAAGATCACCGAGATCAACGCCCTCGGCACCCTGTCCTGGACGCAGAAGGTCTACCACTCCGGACTCGGCGAGCGCGGCGGCGCGGTGGTCAACATCGCCTCCATCGCCGGCCTCGCCCCGTCGCCCGGGATCGGCTGGTACGGCGCCACCAAAGCGCTCGTCATGCGCCTCACCCAGGAGCTCGCCGTGGAGGTCGGCCCGTCGGTGCGCGTGAACGCCGTGGCACCGGGCGTGGTCAAGACCCGGTTCGCCGAGGCCCTGTACGAGGGCCGCGAGGAGGCGATGGGCGCCGCCCTGCCCACCGGCCGACTCGGCGTGCCCGACGACATCGCCGGCCCCGTCGCGTTCCTGCTGTCCGACGACGCCCACTGGATCACCGGCCAGACGCTCGTCGTGGACGGCGGCGCCCACATCGTCGGCGCCGGGCTGCAGGGCTGAGGCGGCCCGCACATGACCTCGATCCAGGAGTACTGCGCCTCCACCGGTCGCGCCCTCGAGGCGAGCCCGCCCATGGCCGTCGCCGCCCAGCCGCTGACCTGGGTGGACAGCCCGCCGTGGCAGCGCATCGAATCGCCCGAGCCGTCCGCGGTGATCTACGTGGACCCGGGCGCCCACCGCGACGGCTTCTCGCCCAACGCCGTGGCGACCTGCGCCCGCGTCGCCCCCGCGATGGACACCGAGCAGGCGGTCGAGATGATCGTCGCCACCGCCGACGCACTCGCCGACTGGACGCCGGTCGAGCAGGTCGCCGGTGAGGGCGACGAGTCCGCCGGCGCCGTCAGCAGCATCTACCGCTACCTGCGCGGTACCTACACCGCCGAGCCGGGTGAGATGGCCACCTCGAGCCTGATCGTGGGATGGAGCGACGACGAGGCCACCTATGTCTTCCAGTTCGTCGTCACCGGGTGGCGCGAGGACGCCTCCGTCCACGACGACGCGATGAGCTGCCTGCTCATAGGCGAGTGGACGGCCGGGCAGATCGTCGACGCGATGCGCGGCTAGGGTGGTCGGCGCCCCGGGGCGGGCGCCCACGTCGGGCGGTACCCGCGACGGCGGGCGGGGCCCGCGATGGTGGGCGAGGCCCGGGGACGGTGGGCGGGGCCCGGCGACGGGTCAGGAACGACGAGGGAGAGGCGGGACGGGCGTGCAGCTGCGCGAGCTCAGTGTGACGGGGGCGTGGGAGATCACCCCGCGCCAGATCTCGGACGACCGCGGGGTCTTCCACGAGGCCTTCACCGACCCCGCCTTCCGCGAGATGACCGGGCACCGGTTCGACCTCGCGCAGGTCAACGTGTCCGTCTCCGGAGAGGGCGTCCTGCGCGGCCTGCACTACGCCGAGGTACCACCCGGGCAGGCGAAGTACGTGCTGTGCCCGTCCGGCACCGTCTTCGACGTCGTCGTGGACGTCCGCGTGGGCTCGCCGACCTTCGGCGAATGGGCCGGCGTCCTGCTCGACTCCGTCGAGCAGCGGGCCGTCTACATCCCCGAGGGCGTCGCCCACGGATTCCTGGCCCTCGAACCGCAGTCCACCGTGATGTACTTCTGCTCGGAGGGCTGGCGGCCCGGTGCCGAGCACGTCATCGACGCCTTCGATCCGAAGATCGCGATCGACTGGCCGCAGATGGCGCTCGACGGCACCGCGATCGAGCACGTCATGAGCGACCGCGACCGCGACGCGCCGAGCCTGCTCGACGTGGCCGCCGCCGGGCGACTGCCGCAGTGGGACGCCTGCCGGAGGCACGTCGAGCGGCTGCGGGAGGCCACCCCCCGTGTCGACGCCGAGTGGCGCCCCGACGAGGCCTGATCTACCCTCGGCGGTCTGCCCCCCGCCGACCGGCGCACCGGCACTCTCGCACTGTCGGCCTGTGCACCGTCGAGCCGTGCTCCGGCGGACCGTGCGCTGACGGCGCGGTCGGAGCGGTCGGCCGATATCCATCCGACGATCGAGGAGATCCCCATGTGCTACCCCGTCACCTGCCCCGTCTGCGGCAAGACCACCTGGGAGGGCTGCGGCGAGCACGTCGACCAGGTCAAGGCGGCCGTGCCCGCCGAGCAGTGGTGCGACGGGCAGCACCGCGCCGCCGCCAACTGATCGTCGTGGGTCGATCAGGCGGGCCCGGCCGACGGCCTGATCTCTCAGGGCCCGGCAGGATCGCGCCCTCGGGGGCGTCCTCGCCCGGTCCCGGCCCGCGCGCGCCGATCGGACGGTAGAACCGGGGGAGGTACCCCTCAGCCCTCACGGAGGCCCCCAGTGAGCACCCCGTACGTTCTCGTCGAAGATGCCGGCCCGATCGCCCGCGTCACGCTCAACCGACCCGAGCGCCGCAATCCGCTGTCCCTGCAGATGATGCGGGAGGCCACCGCGGCGATCCGCGCACTCGGCGACGATCCCGACTGCCGGGTCGTCGTGCTCACCGGTTCCGGGCCGGCGCTCTCGGCCGGGCACGAGATCAGCGAGATGGTCGAGCGCACTCTCGAGCAGGAGCGTGAGGTCTTCTCGGTCTGCGTCGACCTCATGGAGAGCATCCAGGCCATCCGCCAGCCCGTGATCGCCGAGGTCCAGGGACACGCGGTGGCGGCCGGCTGCCAGCTCGTCGCGACCTGCGACCTGGCAGTCGCCGTCGACACCGCCCGCTTCGGCACCCCCGGCGTGAAGATCGGCCTGTTCTGCTCGACGCCCATGGTGGCGGTCTCTCGGAACATCGGCCGCAAGCGCGCCATGCAGATGCTGCTGACCGGCGAGACGATCGACGCGACCACCGCCGTCGAATGGGGGCTGATCAACGAGTCGGTTCCCGCCGACCGGCTGCGCGCCCGCGTGGACGAGCTCGCCACGCAGATCGCCGACGCGAGCCCGCTGACGCTGGAGATCGGCAAGCAGGCCTTCTACCGGCAGATCGACCTGCCGCAGGACGAGGCCTACCGCGAGATGGCCGAGACGATGGCCACCAACGCCGTCACGTGCGACGCGCAGGAGGGGATGAGCGCGTTCCTCGAGAAGCGCACGCCGCAGTGGCGCGGTGAGTGAGCCGTAGCGTCGCGCGCGGCCGCTGCCGCGGGGTCGTGGCTCGCGTGACTCCACCCCGCGCCCGCGGGTAGCCGCTCCCGCCGATGGCGTCTCGCTTCTCGCGATGGCGTCTTGCTCGTGCGGCCGTTGCGCGTCCGCTCCCGCCGATGGCGTCTTGCTCCCGGCGATGGCGTCTCGCTCCTACGGCAGTGGCGCATCCGCCCCTGGCGATGGCGTCGTGCTCTGGGGGATGTACGCTACGGGCATCGACGCTCCTGTCCATGGCGTCTCGCCTGCCCGCCGGGCGGAGCGAGACGCCATGGTCGCGCGCGGCTGTGGTGGGCCGCTGAGCCGGGCGTGGTCGAGCGGACGCAGGCGCCAGGAGAGGAGAGGCGACCTCGCCGCCGACTAAGATCGACGCATGGCGCTTTCCGTGATGACGGTCTGTACAGGCAACATGTGTCGCTCCCCGCTGGCCGAGCGGCTGCTGGCCGCACGCACCGCCGCGGCCGGACTCGACGTGACGGTCGACTCCGCCGGGACCCGCGCCGCCAACGGAGCGGAGATCCACCGCGAGACCCTGCGGGTGCTGCAGGGCTACGGCGGTGAGGGCGACGGGTTCGCGTCCCGGCTGCTCACCACCAACCTGCTCGCCGGGAAGGACCTCGTCCTCACCGCGACCCGCGCACACCGCGACGCCGTCCAGGAGCTCGCGCCCCTGCTGTGGAAGAAGACCTACACGCTCCTCGAGGCCGCGCGGCTGGCCGACTCGGACGAGTCCGTCACGCTGGCAGGACTGTCCCGCGCGCGGCTGAACATCAACACTGACGATCCAGCGCTCGATGTGGAGGACCCGATCGGGCGGGAGCCCGAGGTGTTCGACCGCACGGGCGCACAGATCAGCGACGCAGTGGACTCCATCGTCCGCCTGCTGGCGCGCAGCTGAACGAGGCGCTTCACGCGGTCCGCGCGACCGGTGAGTCGTCGACCCGCCCGCGCCCCTGGGGCGTCAGGGGTCCAGCGGTTTACGACGGTCCAGTTCCCGTAGGAATTCCGGATCGTCGTCGGGAGCGATGACGCGCGGGGGTGCCGGCCGTGAGCCCGGCCCGAAGGCCCGCCACAGCAGGATCGCCACTGTCACCACCCCGATGAGTGCGAAGAGCCAGATCACTCGAACCTCCTTTCCACCACGATACGTATCCTGGGGACCATGAGCGAGCGAGACGAATCAACACACCCCACGGACGGGTCGACCCTGCCGGCCACCACCCCGAAGGGGAGCTCGCCCGGTGCCCGCCTGGCCCGGAACATGGTCTTCTACACGATCGTCCGGCTGCTGTTGGTGCTGGCGCTGACCCTGGTGATCATCGGGCTCGGCGCCCTCGCCGGGGTGCAGATCCCGGTCCTGGTCGCGGCGATCCTCGCAGTGGTGATCGCACTGCCGCTGTCGATGGTGTTGTTCAGCCGGCTGCGCGCGCAGATCAACTCCGACATCGCCGAGGTCGACGCCGGGCGCCGCGAGAAGCGCGACGACCTGCGTCGGCGCATGAACGAGGCCTGAGCCGACCCCGGAAGGGGGCAGGCCCGGCCGGGGAGTGCGGCG
>NZ_JAALDU010000145.1 GCF_014145015.1 Dietzia sp. E1
CGGACTCGGTGGTCGCCGGCCGGGTCGGGGTGGGTGGGCGCGGGGCGGGTGGGCGCGGGGTGGGCGGATCCGGAGGGGCCGGTTCGCCCGGTCATGTGCCGCAGACCGCCGCCGATGCGTTCACTCCGACCCGGCACATCCGTGGGCAGCTGGAGGAGTCGATCGCGGTCACGGCAGCGCGCGGCAGCGCGACCGACGTGGCAGCGCTGTGCCGGTTGATGGGCGTCGATCCCGCGCTCGCCGACCGCTATCCCCACCAGCTCTCCGGCGGCCAGCTGCGGCGGATGGCCATCGCGGTCGCGCTGGGCACCGGGCCGTCGGTGCTGCTCGCCGACGAACCCACCGCCGGACTCGACCCCGATCTCGCGCTCGCCGTCCTGTCGCAGCTGCGGCGACTGGTCGACGAGACCGGTGTCGCGGTGCTGCTCGCGACGCATGACCTGGCGGCGCTCGAGGCCAGCGGCGCTGCCGACGAGGTCGTAACGATGCAGGTAGGGCGCCTGTGCCCTGCGGACCCCTCCCAGGGCAGCCGCGCCGACGCGGATCCCGCCGCACCCGTCGGGGAGCTGGTGACACCGTGACCCTCGTCGCCACTGGCGCCGCATTCCGCTACCCCGGCTGTAGCGCGGAGGCACTGCCCCCGACCGATCTCACCGTCGCCGCGGGCAAGATCACCGCCCTCGCCGGCCCCTCGGGTAGCGGCAAGACCACCCTCGCGCGATTGCTCGCCGGGCTCCTCACGCCCACCGCCGGATCGGTGATCGTGACCGAGGACGGCACTACGAGCGAGGTCCGGCCGCGGCGCGGTCGTCTGCCCGGGCACACCGCGCTTCTCGACCAGGACCCGGCAGCCGCGGCGGACCCGCGACTCACGCTCCGGCGGATGATCGCCCTGCCCGGGCGGAGCCGGCGGATCGCCGTGGACGTGGACTCACTCGCTCGGGAGGTCGGGCTGGAGGCGTCGCTGCTCGACCGGCGTCCGGGCGAGGCCTCCGGCGGACAGCTCCAGCGGGCGTGCCTGGCCCGGGCCCTGGCGCAGCAGCCGCGCTACCTCCTCGCCGACGAGGCGACCGCGCACCTCGACCCCGATGCCGCCGCCGTCGTCCTCGAGGTCCTCCGGGCGCGGACCGACCGCGGCCTCGGTGTTCTCGCCATCACCCACGACCGGGACGCGGCCGCCGGGTGGGCGGATCACGTCGTGACGCTTCGATGACTCGCCAGAGGTCAGTTCAGCCCGGCGTAGGAGTGCAGGCCCGAGACCACGATGTTGATGAAGAACAGGTTGAACACCAGCACCGCGAAGCCGGCGATGTTGATCCACGCCGCCTTCTTGGGGCCCCAGCCCGACGTCGCGCGGGCGTGCAGGTAGCCGGCGTAGAGCACCCACGAGATGAAGGACACCGTCTCCTTGGGGTCCCAGCCCCAGAAGCGGCCCCACGCGCTCTCCGCCCACACGGCGCCGAGCAGGATGCCGACGCCGAAGACCGGGAAGCCGATCACCGTGGCGCGGTACGCCAGCCGGTCGAGAGTCTCGGCGGCGGGCAGCGGACGCGCCAGGCGCGCACCCCAGCCCCGCTCCTCGCCCCGCGGCTGCCACACCCGGATGAGGTACATGATCGATACGACGCCCGGGATGAGCAGGATGCCGGAGCCCAGCGAGATGATCGTGACGTGGATCGGCAGCCAGTACGAGCGCAGCGCCGGCACCACGGGCGCGGCCTCCGAGTACAGGTTGGTCCCGCCGAAGAACAGCAGCACCAGCACGGGCAGCAGCACGAACGGCCACGCCGTCTGCAGTGCCGGCTTGCGCAGGAACACCAGCCCGGCGCCCACGGCGAGCAGGGTGGTGCCGAGGATGAACTCGTACATGTTGCCGAACGGGAAGCGGTCCGTCGCCAGGCCGCGCGTGATCATCGACCCGGCGTGGAACAGGAACGCGACCACGATGAACAGCTGCGCGATCCGCGCCCACCGCACATTGCCCTCGGAGGCGCGGTTCTCGTCACCGGTGTCGGTGAGCGACCTCGACTCCGTCAGGCCGACGTCCGGGCCACCGACTGTTCCCGACCCGCCGGCGGCTGCGCCCTGCCCGGCCCCGACCAACTGCTGGTGCGAGACCTTGGGGACGCGGAAGCCCGCGTAGTAGATCAGCGACGCGATGAGCGCCAGGGCGTAGATCCCGAACGCCGTCCGGAAGGCGAGGTCCGAGTACGTCGACAGGGTCTCGTCAACGGGCAGTCCCTGCGCGAGGGTCCAAGTGATCACCGGGTGTCGTCCTTCCGCACGTCGTCGCCGGCGGTGCCGCGACTAGATGAAGTGTGGTCCTTATCAGCCCCACCCGGCAAGACGGGTGTGACGGCCGAGGCCGCGACCAGCCGATCGCGGAGCTCGTCGAATTCGCTCCCCCAGCCGGACCGGTCCGTCTTGGCGAGGCCTCCCAGTTCGACGCGGGTGACTTCGTCGTCGTCGACACTCACCCGCGCCCAGATCCGCCGGCGCCGCACCATCAGGCTCAACACCAGCCCGCCCATCATGACCGCGGCGGACACCCCCACCCAGATCTGCGTGGGGTCGGAGGAGACCTGGATGTTGATGAACTCCTCCGCGCCGTCGAAGCGGACCTCGGTGCCGTCGGCGAGCGTCGTGGACTCGCCCGGCCTCAGGTTGACGCGCGCCTCGCGGTTGAGGACGCCCGACTCGATGAGATCCGAGTCGAGGGAGAAGATCGACTGCGGGCGGCCCGTGTCGAGGCCGGCGTCGCCGCGGTGGACGTCGATCGCCACCGCCGGGTCGTCCATCCGCGGGAACCGCGAGCTGAGCAGCGTGCCGTCGAACTGGGCGGTCGGGGCGAAGAGGCCCTGGATCGCGATCTGTTGCGTGCGCCGCTCGGCCAGGTCCGGGTACATCCCCGCGGGCGGGTCGAAGCGCATGATGCCCGACGACAAGAAGGTCTGCAGCTCGGTCGGCTGCCAGTGCTGCGTGTCCGTGCGTGTCTCGCCGTTCGGGAACGTCACCGTGAACGTCGGCGCGTAACCGTGGCCCTGCAGGTAGACGCGGGTCGATCCGATGCGCAAGGGGTGGTTGACCCGCATCTCGTACGGCTCCCACGTGTCGGGGTCCGTGGTGGTGACCTCTTCGCTATAGCGCACGTTGGAGGTGAACATCTCGGCCTGACCGTTGGGCAGGTAGTCGGCGCGGAAGTCCTCGACCTTGATGCAGAACTGCTCGAGGTCCGTGCCGTCGACGAGCAGGCCCGCGCGGAACGAGTCGTAGGCGCTGGGGGTGGTGTTGCAGAACGCCGGCGACTCGGCGTTGGCGACGATGACGCGCATGCCCTCCGCGTAGACGAACTTGCCCGCCGCGAACATGATGAGCAGCGCCAGCAGGCCGAAGTGGAAGACGATGTTGCCCACCTCGCGCATGTAGCCGCGCTCGGAGGACAGTTCGATGGTGCCGGGGACGCGGCCGTCGCCGTCGTTGCGGCGCACCCGGCCCTTGAGCTCGCGGCGGATCTGCTCGGCGGCCTGCTCGGGGGTGGCCGTGGTGCGGTAGGCGGCGTGGTGCGGCAGGCGCGACAGGTTGCGCGGCGTGAGCGGTGGCGGGGTGCGCAGCTGCTTGACCAGCTCGATCGAGCGCGGCGTGAGGCAGCCGACCAGCGAGATGAACAGCAGGACGTAGATCGCCGTGAACCACCAGCTGGAGAACACGTCGAACAGCTGGAGGCGGTCGTAGAGCTCGCCGAGCCAGCCGTTCTCGGCGATGTACTCGTTGACGTTGCCCTCGTTGAGGCTGCGCTGCGGCAGCAGGGCGCCCGGGACGGCCGCGACGGCCAGGAGGAAGAGCAGGATGAGCGCCGTGCGCATGGCGGTGAGAGTGCGCCAGGCGTTGCGGAGGAAGGAGGTGACGGTGCCCAGCGGTGAGCGGGCAGCGGCAGTTCTGGGCTCTGGCATGGGGTCCATCTGCGGGTCGCGGCGCGCCGAGGCGACTCGGCGCCGGTCGCACCCAGGCTAGCCCGGTGATCCTGAGCGGAACCTGGCAGGGTGCGGGCGGGGTGGAGCCGGGATGGGGGTGCGGCGGCGCGTGGTTCCGCGGGGCGACACAGCGGGGCGGCCGACCCTCCCCGGGGAGGTCAGGCGGGGTGTGGCGGGGGTGTGGTGGGGGTCTCGCGGTGACCCACCACGGGAGCCCGGAGCTGTTCTAGCCTCGGGTCATGACCCGGAGCACCGCGCCCACCATGCACCCCTGCGAGCCCGTCGGTCTCGACTACACCGCCACCGCGCGGTTCCGGTTCTCCAACTCCGTGGACATCCCCGCCACCCCGGAGCAGCTGTTCGAGATCTTTCTCGACGCCGACGCGTGGCCGCGCTGGGCGGGGGTGATCACCGAGGTGGTCTGGACCAGCGCTCCCCCGCACGGCGTGGGCACCACGCGCACCGTCCACATGCTGGGTGGGCTCGTCGGCGACGAGGAGTTCCTCGCCTGGGAGACCGGGCGGCACATGGCCTTCCGCTTCACCGCCTGCTCGCTCCGTGCCGTGCGGGCCTTCGCGGAGGCCTATGACGTCGAGCCCACCGACCGCGGCTGCCGCCTCACCTGGACTCTCGCGCTGCACGGGAACGCGCCGACGAACCTGTCCCTCACCGTGGTCCGGCCCGTCATGAACCTGCTCTTCCGGCGGTTCCTGCGCACGCTCGCCGCCCTGGCCGCCGAGCGCTACGCGGGTCGGGCCGGTTGAGCGTTCTCGTCGTCGTCGACCTCGTCGTCTGTCTCGTCGGCGTGGACCTCACCACCGTCACCACCGTCACCACCGTCACCACCGGTAGTCGAGGAACTTGCCGTCCAGGGTGATCGCCACGCGGTCACCGTCCGGGTCGGGCCGGCGGGCGATGTCCACCCGGAAGTTGATCGCGCTCATGATGCCGTCGCCGAACTCCTCGTGGACCAGCGCCTTGAGCGCCGGCCCGTAGACCGACAGCGCCTCGGTGAACCGGTAGATCGTCGGATCGGCCATCACTTCCGCCGGCGTGCTGCGCCCCGGCTGCAGGGCGAGACTCTCCGCCACGTCGTCGCCCAGTCCCAGCAGGTCGCACACCGACCTCGCCTGCTCGGTCGACATCGGGTGCTGGCCGAGTAGAGCGGCCGTGGTCCACACGAGCGGGGTCCCCAGGTGCTCGGCCAGCTCCGTCCACGTGCGGCCCTGGCGGATGCGCGCCGAATCGACATGGGCCGCGGCCTCGCTCTTGGACATGATCGGGATCATCGATGGGCCTCGACGACGGCGGGCACGGTGGTGACGGCGGGCGCGGCGGGCGCGGCGGCCGGGTCGTTGATCACGGCGGCCGGCGCGGCGATGGGCGCGGCG
>NZ_JAALDU010000146.1 GCF_014145015.1 Dietzia sp. E1
GCCGAATCGATCGTGGCGTCCACCCGACGCACCACGCCTTCGGCCGAGTCAATCGTGGCGTCCACGCGACGCACCACGCCCTCCGCCGAATCGATCGTGGCATCCACCCGACGCACCACACCCTCCGCCGAGTCGATGGTTCCATCGACCCGACGGACGATCCCCTCCGCGTCGCTCACCGTGCCGGCCACCTGGTCGATCATCTGGTCGACCCTGGCGACGGTGGTGCGGACGTCGTCGACGGTGCTGGTCGCGGAGGCGACGATCCCGTCGATCGCCCGCACGGTCCGGTTCACCTCGTCGAGCAGGTCCTGGATCCGCTCGACCACCACCTCGACGTCGTCGAGCAGTGCGAGTACCCGAGCGGGCAGGAGGATCAACTCCCTGGCCACCCCGAGTTGCCACTCGACCACACGGAACGCCGCCCCCACCACGGAGACGGCGGAGGGCGCCCGCCGCTGGATCTCTGCCATGAGGTGATTCTGCCCCACAGTCTCCCTCGCCGTGGGCGCCCGGGCGAGCCGGCCCGGGAACCCGCGGAGGGACGCGGCCTGCGGAATCAGAGCCTTCCCTCACCTTGGACTGTTCGCTGACAACGCATTAGCATCGGCGTTGTTACCGACGAGTAGGTTCCAGTGGCCCCGTGGGCGAGCAGCACCGACTCTTCGGGCGCGACCAATTCCATGACACGCACTCCGATCGGAGAAGACCGTAATGGGTCACTACAAGAGCAACGTCCGGGATCTCGAGTTCAACATGTTCGAGGTCCTTGGCATGAACGAGGCACTCGACGCCGGCGAGTTCGGCGACATGGACACCGAGACCGCCAAGGGCATCCTCGACGAGGTCTCCGCCCTGGCCGAGGGCCCGGTCGCCGAGTCCTTCGCCTCCGCCGACCGCAACCCGCCGGTGTTCGACCCGGAGACTCACTCGGTCTCCATCCCCGAGGACTTCAAGAAGTCGTTCAAGGCGTGGTTCGACGCCGGTTACTGGTCGATGGGTCTGCCCGAGGAGATCGGCGGCATGCCGGCTCCCCGCGCGATGGTGTGGGCCGTCGGCGAGATGATGCTCGGCGCCAACGCGCCCGCGTTCATGTACTCGGCCGGCCCGTCCTTCGCCGCGGTGCTCTACGAGAACGGCACCGAGGAGCAGAAGAAGTGGGCCGCCACCTGCGTCGAGCGTGGCTGGGGCGCCACCATGGTGCTCACCGAGCCCGACGCCGGCTCGGACGTCGGCGCGGGCCGCACCAAGGCCATCAAGCAGGACGACGGCTCGTGGCACATCGAGGGCGTCAAGCGCTTCATCACCTCCGCTGACTCGGACGACATGTTCGAGAACATCTTCCACCTGGTCCTGGCGCGCCCCGAGGGCGCCGGGCCGGGCACCAAGGGCCTGTCCCTGTTCTTCGTGCCGAAGTTCCACTTCGACTTCGAGAACGACGAGCTGGGCGAGCGCAATGGCGTGTTCGTCACCGGCGTCGAGCACAAGATGGGCATCAAGGCGTCTACCACGTGTGAGGTCACCTTCGGCGGCCACGGCGTGCCCGCCAAGGGCTGGATGGTCGGCGGCGACGTGCTCAACCAGGGCATCCGCCAGATGTTCGACGTCATCGAGCACGCCCGCATGATGGTCGGCACCAAGGCCATCTCGACCCTGTCGACCGGCTACCTCAACGCCCTCGAGTTCGCCAAGGAGCGCGTCCAGGGCGGCGACATGACCGAGATGGCCGACAAGACCGCGCCGCGCGTGACGATCACCCACCACCCGGACGTGCGCCGTGCCCTCATCCGCCAGAAGGCGTTCGCCGAGGGCCTGCGCGCGGTGTACATGTACACCGCTGCCCACCAGGATCCGGAGACCGCCGTACGCGCCTCGGGCGCGGACGCCGAGCTGGCCCACCGGGTCAACGACCTGCTGCTCCCGATCGTCAAGGGTGTGGGATCCGAGCGTGCCTACGAGCTGCTGACCGAGTCGCTGCAGACGTTCGGCGGGTCCGGCTTCCTGCAGGACTACCCGATCGAGCAGTACATCCGCGACGCCAAGATCGACTCCCTCTACGAGGGCACGACGGCCATCCAGGCGCAGGACTTCTTCTTCCGCAAGATCGCCCGGGACCGCGGCACCGCCGTCGGCCACATCTCGGCGCAGATCAAGCACTTCTTGGAGAACGACGCCTGCGGCGGGAAGCTGGCCGCCGAGCGCGAGCTGCTGGCCACCGCGCTGGCCGACGTCGAGGCCATGATCGGCACCTGCTTCGAGCACCTCATGGGCTCCCAGGACGAGCCGAAGCGCCTGTACACGATCGGGCTGGCCTCGGTGCGCGTGCTCATGGCGTTCGGTGACCTCATGATGGGCTGGCGTCTGCTCGTCGGCGCCGAGGTCGCCCTGGGCAAGGTGGACGGCGCGTTTGACGACGACAAGGCCTTCTACAACGGCAAGATCGCCGCCGCCCGGTGGTTCGCGAAGAACGAACTGCCCCTCCTCACCGCCACCCGGGGAATCGTCTCGGGGCTCGGCAACGAGCTCATGGAGCTGGACGAGGCCGCCTTCTGACGCACCTCTGACGGGCGGACCCACCCCGACCGCTAGACGAATCCGCTACTCCGGCTCCGAATCCGCTCCCCCTCCACGGGTAGCGGATCCGGAGGCAGGGTAGCGGATTTCGTCTTTGCGCGAACGGTGGTATCGGGAGGCCCCGAGTCCTAGGGTCGGGGCCACGACCAGCCCCACCGGACGGGCGAAGCCTTCTACCCGAGGAGAATCGATGTCCGAAGAGCGCAGGCACGACGACCCCATTCTGACCACCCGCCAGGGACACCCGGTTCACGACAATCAGAACACCCGCACCGTCGGCGCCCGCGGCCCGGCGACGCTGGAGAACTACCAGTTCCTGGAGAAGATCAGCCACTTCGACCGCGAGCGGATCCCGGAGCGGGTCGTGCACGCGCGCGGCTTCGTCGCGTACGGCGAGTTCGAGGCGACCGGGAAGTGGGGCGACGAGCCCATCTCGAAGTACACCAGGGCCAAGCTGTTCCAGGAGGCGGGCAAGAAGACCGACGTCGCCATCCGCTTCTCCACGGTGATCGGCGGCCGGGACTCCTCCGAGGTGGCGCGGGATCCGCGCGGCTTCGCGGTGAAGTTCTACACGGAGGACGGCAACTGGGACCTCGTCGGCAACAACCTCGGCGTCTTCTTCATCCGCGACGCCATCAAGTTCCCGGACGTCATCCACTCCCTCAAGCCCGACCCCATCACGTTCCGCCAGGACCCCGCGCGGATCTACGACTTCATGTCGCAGTCGCCGGAGTCGATGCACATGCTGGTCAACCTCTTCAGCCCCCGCGGCATCCCGGCCGACTACCGGCACATGCAGGGCTTCGGCGTGAACACCTACCGCTGGGTCAACGCCGAGGGCGAGAGCCACCTGGTGAAGTACCACTGGCTGCCCCACCAGGGCGTCAAGAGCCTCACCGAGGAGGACGCGGCGAACATCCAGGCCAACGACACCGGTCACGCCTCCAAGGATCTGTACGAGGCCATCGAGAACGGCGACTACCCCAAGTGGGATCTGGTCGTGCAGATGATGTCGGATGACGACCATCCCGAGCTGGACTTCGACCCGCTGGACGACACCAAGACGTGGCCGGAGAACGACTTTGAGCCGAAGCTGGTCGGCACCATGACGCTCAACCGCAACATCACCGACCACCACAACGAGAACGAGCAGATCTCGTTCGGCACCGGCGTCCTGGTCGACGGCCTGGAGTTCTCCGACGACAAGATGCTGGTCGGTCGCACGTTCTCCTACAGCGACACCCAGCGCTACCGCGTCGGTGCCAACTACCTGCAGCTGCCCGTCAACAGCGCCAAGAACGCGAAGGTCGCCACGAACCAGCGTGGCGGCTCGATGTCGTACGGAGTGGATCTGCAGGGGCAGAACCCCCACGTCAACTACGAGCCGTCCACGATGAACGGCCTGCGCGAGTCCGAGCCGACCGGCGAGGAGGAGGTGGGTCCCGAACTGCGGGGTCGCCTCACGCGCAGCGAGTACCCCCGCACCAACGACTACGTGCAGGCGGGCCAGCGCTTCCGCCTCATGGAGGACTGGGAGCGCGACGACCTCGTGAAGAACTTCATCGACAACATCGGGCAGGCCACCCGCGAGGTGCAGGAGCGTATGGTCTGGCACCTGTTCATGTGCGAGGACGAGCTCGGCCAGCGCGTCGGCGACGGTCTCGGCATCTCGGCCGACGACGTCCGTCACCTCGAGCCGCTGCCCAAGCAGCGGCTCACCGACGAGGAGCGCGAGCGCATGGCCAATCTCGGCAAGAACGGCCCCCGCAACGTGGAGGGCCTGACGATGACGCACTGCGTGCCCAACGAGCGGGTCGTCGTCGAGCGC
>NZ_JAALDU010000147.1 GCF_014145015.1 Dietzia sp. E1
CCCGTTCAATCCGGGCTTCCTGCCCAACGCGCTGCTGCGGACGATCACCGACCCGCTGAGCGAGCAGTACCCGGGCGAGCGCCTCGAGGTGTTCACCGTCCCCTATGTGGCGCAGTTCCGGAACCCGCAGCGGCCCAACGAGATCACCTACGACCAGAGCCGCGCGGAGGGCACCGAGCGTGCCCGTGCCGAGCTCGCCGCCGTGCACGGCCGCTGCCCGTACACCTCGTTCATCCTGCTGGGCTTCTCGCAGGGAGCGGTGATCGCCGGGGACCTGACCAACGAGATCGGCACCGGCAACGGGCCCGTCCCCGCCGACCTGGTGCGCGGGTCCGTCCTCATCGCCGACGGACGCCGCCTGCCCGGCGAGGGGCAGTCGCCGGGACTGTCGCCCGGCAACGGCCAGGGGATGGAGATCTCCCTGCAGCCGGCCACCGGGCTGACCCAGCTCATCGCGGGCGCCACCATGACCGGGCCGCGCCCGGGCGGGTTCGGCGAACTGAACGACCGCACGGCCCAGATCTGCGACTCACGCGATCTGATCTGCAACGCCCCGCTCAACGTCGTCGACGGTGCCGCCCGGTTCCAGGAGTTCGTCGCCAACAACGCGATCCACGCCATGTACGCCACGAACCCGGACGTCATCCCCGGGACCACCGTCCCCGAGTGGACGATCGGCCACGTCAGCGAGCTCGTCGACGCCGCTCCGGAGATCGCCCACGAGTGACCGTCGCGCCCGTCCTCGGCGCCCGCGGGGCGACACGCCTGGCGACCTGATGATTCGGAGTTCGGATGTGCCCTGAGGCACGCTGTAGGATCGACAAAGCTTGTCGTCAGTGCACCCGGCATATCCGTGGTCGACGACGTCGACCAACGTAGGACGGATCGGAACGGAGCAACGTGGAGTTCGAGCAGTATCACGACGCCGGAGGGGCGATCGTCATCCCTGATCGCACCACCCTTGTCGACTTCGTCGAAGCCAACGTCTCCGCCGCACGCCAGGACCCCGCCCATGACGGGCTGGTCTACCGCTATATCGACTACTCGGCCTCCCGCGACGGCGAGGTGCACGAGCTGTCGTGGACGCGGTTCGGCGAGCGGCTGTACGCCATCGCGGCCCGCCTGCAGCAGGTCGCGAAGCCGGGGGACCGGGTGGCCATCCTCGCTCCGCAGGGCCTGGACTACATCGTGTCGTTCTTCGCCGCGATCCAGGCCGGGCTCATCGCCGTGCCGCTGTTCGACCCGGACGAGCCGGGTCATCACGACCGCCTCCACGCGGTCCTCGGCGACTGCACGCCGGCGGTCATCCTCACCTCGACCGAATCAGCCGCCGGGGTCCGGAAGCTCTTCCGGGAGTTGCCCGCCCGCGAGCGTCCGCGCACCGTCGCCGTCGACGCCATCCCCGACGAGCTCGGCTCCGGCTGGTCGCGACCGGACCTCGGCGCCGACGACATCGCCTACCTGCAGTACACCTCGGGCTCGACCCGGGTGCCCGCCGGTGTGGAGATCACGCACCGCAACGTGGTCACCAACGTCATGCAGCTCTTCGACGGGCTGGGACTGACCCGCTCCTCGCGCGGCGTCACCTGGCTGCCGCTGTTCCACGACATGGGCCTGCTGACCGTCATCCTGCCCGCGATGGGCGGGGCCACCATCACGGTGATGAGCCCCCGCGCGTTCGTCCAGCGGCCGGGTCGCTGGGTCACTCAGCTGGGTGCCCAGTCCGGCTGCGACGGCGTGTTCGCCGCCGCCCCCAACTTCGCGTTCGAGCACGCGGCCCGCCGCGGACTGCCCAAGGAGGGCGAGACCCTCGACCTGTCGGGTGTCACGAGCATCATCAACGGCTCGGAGCCCGTCACCCCGGCGTCGATGCGGGCCTTCAACGAGGCGTTCGCCCCCTACGGGCTCGCGCCGACCGTCATCAAGCCGTCCTACGGCATGGCGGAGGCGACGCTGTTCGTCTCCTCGCCCCGACGCGACGACGAGGCGATCGTCATCCACGTCGACCGTTCCGACCTCAACCGCGGTGTCATCACCGTCCTCGACCCGTCCGAGGTGGAGGGCAACGAGGACGCCATCCCGCAGGTCGCCTGCGGTTACGTCGCGCCCAGCCAGTGGGCGGCGATCGTCGAGGCGAACATCGACGAGGCCACCGGGGAGCACGACGGCACCGGCCGCGAACTCCCCGAGGGACGCGTCGGCGAGATCTGGCTCCACGGGACCAACGTCGGACGTGCCTACTGGGGCCGCCCCGAGGAGTCCGAGGCCACCTTCGGTAACCGGCTCGTCGAGCGGCTCGAGGAGGGGTCCAAGACCGTCCGCGAGTTCGGGACCGTGCCCGAGGACGCGAGATGGCTGCGCACCGGCGACTACGGTGCGTACGTCGACGGCCAGCTGTACATCACCGGCCGCGTCAAGGATCTCGTGATCGTCGCCGGCCGCAACCACTACCCGCAGGACCTGGAGAACACCGCACAGAGCGCGTCCGACGCCCTGCGCCCCGGCTTCGTCGCCGCGTTCTCCGTGCCGGCCAACCAGCTGCCGATCGACGCGCGTAACGGCGCGGACATCGCCGTCGATGACTCCTCGGAGACGCTCGTCGTGGTCGCCGAGCGTGCGCCCGGGGCGGGCAAGGCCGACCCCGGCCCCGTCGCGGACGCCGTCCGATCGGCGATCTCCGCGCGACACGGCGTGACCGCCCAGGACGTGCTCCTGGTCCCCGCCGGATCCATCCCCCGCACCTCCAGTGGCAAGATCGCGCGCCGTGCCTGCAAGGCGGCGTACGTGGACGGCACACTGCGCGGGGGCTACCAGCAGACCGCCTTCCCGGACCTGCCGGCGCAGTAGCGTCCTCCCGGCCGGGCCGGTTCACGGCACCACGGGTGCCCCGCCGCGACGGGACACACCGGACGACACCTTCAGGAAAGGCGAGCCACGACGATGGCACAGAGCGAGATGACGGTAGTGGAGCTCCGCGAATGGATGCGGGGCTGGGTCTGCCGGGCCACCGGGCTCGACGTCTCCAAGGTGACCGACGACCGCTCGCTGGAGGAGTACGGCCTGTCGTCCCGCGACGCGGTGTCCCTGTCCGCGGACCTCGAGGACCTCATCGGCCGACCGCTCGACGCGACCGTCGCCTACCAGCACCCCACCATCGCCTCGCTCGCCGAGTACGTGGTCAACGGGCCGGCGGAGGTCGACGAGCCCACCGACTTCCACACCTTCCGTGAGCGCGGCGCCGGCATGGAGTTCGACGTGGCCGTCATCGGGTTCGCGACCCGCTTCCCCGGCGGCGCCGACACCCCCGAGGCGACCTGGGAACTGCTGGCCTCCGGCCGCGACGCCACGACCCCGCGCCCCGACGGCCGCTGGTCGGAGTGGGCGGGCGACGCCTACGTCCAGCAGGTCCTGGCCGAGGCCCCGGACCGCGGCGGCTGGCTCGACGACTCCGAGGTCAAGGACTTCGACGCCGAGTTCTTCGGCATGAGCCCGCGCGAGGCCGAGATGGTCGACCCGCAGCAGCGGCTCGCGCTCGAACTCACCTGGGAGGCCCTGGAGAACGCCCACATCCCGGCCAGTGACCTCAAGGGCCGCGAGGTCGGCGTGTTCATGGGCTCGTCGTCCAGCGACTACCAGGTCCTGCTCACGTCGGACTCGGCCGCGGCCTCGCCGTACGCCGTCACCGGCGCGTCGAACTCGATCATCTCCAACCGGATCTCGTACACCTTCGACTTCCGTGGCCCGTCCATGACGCTGGACACCGCCTGCTCGACATCGCTGGTCGCGATCCACGAGGCCGTCAACTCCCTGCGCCTGCACGAGTCGGACCTCGTCGTGGCCGGTGGCGTCAACATGATGCTCGCGCCCGCCGCCACCATGGGCTTCGCCAAGACCGGCGCCGCGCTCAGCCCCGACGGGCGCATCAAGGCGTTCTCCTCCGACGCCAACGGCATCTGCCGCGCCGAGGGCGGCGGCGTGTTCATCCTGAAGCGCCTGTCCGAGGCGGAACGGGACGGTGACGAGATCCTCGCCGTCATCAAGGGGTCCGCCGTGAACTCGGACGGCCGCTCCAACGGCATGACCGCCCCCAACCCGGACGCTCAGGTCTCCGTCCTGCGTCAGGCCTACGCCGACGCCGGCGTGGACCCGCGCGAGGTCGACTACATCGAGGCCCACGGCACCGGCACGATCCTCGGTGACCCCATCGAGGCCACCGCCCTGGGCCAGGTGCTCGGCCGCGGCCGCGACGCCGACCGGCCCACGCTCCTGGGTTCGGCCAAGACCAACTTCGGGCACATGGAGTCCGCCGCCGGCGCCGCCGGCCTGGCCAAGATTGTCCTGGGCATGCAGCACGACGCCGTGCCGCCCACGATCAACTACGCGGGCCCCAACCCGTACATCGACTTCGACGCCGCCCGGCTCAGCGTGGTCACCGAGACCACCCCGTGGCCGCGCTACAGCGGCCGGGCGGTCGCCGGCATCTCCGGTTTCGGCTTCGGTGGCACCAACGCGCACGTCGTGGTGGCCGAGTACCGGCCGCAGCCGGCCCACGTCGTCGTCGACGCCCCGTCCGACACCTCCACCGACGTCCCGGCCGACACCGGCCCGACCCCGGCGACCACCGACGCCGCGACCACCACCGCGACGGCCACGGACGACGACGTCGCCCGCTGCGTGGCCGACGCCGTCGCGCGCAACGCCGACGAGCTCGCCACC
>NZ_JAALDU010000148.1 GCF_014145015.1 Dietzia sp. E1
CTCCACGTCCGCCAGCACCGCCCGGGTCTGCCGCGCCAGCACCGCCACGTAGAGCACCGGCGGCAGCAGCGGGAGGAACCCCAACTCGATGGTGTCCACCACCAGCGGGACGCGGTTGAGCACCAGCCACTCCACCGCGACCACCGCGAACAACGAGTCGAACGCGTCGGAGGTGAACACCAGCACGGCCAGGGTCAGCGCGGCCAACACGAGCACGGTCACGATGACGGGCAGCGCAGCGGCCGCCGCCGTCCACAGCAGCGAACGGGCGCCCGCAGGAGACCGTCGGGCGGCGGGGCGGATGACGCGTGGGGGACTCACGCTGACCACCGTAGAGAGCCGGTCCGACATGCCCACCCCCGGCACGCCGCGACCCCCGCCATCCGGGGATGACGGGGGTCGCGGGAACGCTCACGCACGGCCGCCCCTCACGGGGCCGCCGCGGGTGGATCACACGGCGTCGAGGATCTCCTTGGCGAGCTGGGCGGTCTCGGACGGCGTCTTGCCGACCTTCACGCCCGCGGCCTCGAGGGCCTCCTTCTTGGCCTGCGCGGTGCCGGCCGAGCCGGACACGATCGCGCCGGCGTGACCCATCGTCTTGCCCTCGGGGGCGGTGAAGCCCGCGACGTAGCCGACGACCGGCTTGGTGACGTTGGCCTTGATGTAGTCGGCGGCACGCTCCTCGGCGTCGCCGCCGATCTCGCCGATCATCACGATGACCTTGGTCTCCGGGTCGTTCTCGAAGGCCTCGATGCAGTCGATGTGCGTGGTGCCGATGATCGGGTCGCCGCCGATGCCGATGGCGGTCGAGAAGCCGTAGTCGGCCAGCTCGTACATCATCTGGTAGGTCAGGGTGCCCGACTTGGACACGAGACCGACCGGGCCCTTGCCGGCGATGTTGGCCGGGGTGATGCCGACCAGCGACTCACCCGGCGTGATGATGCCCGGGCAGTTGGGGCCGATGATGCGGGTCTTGCCGCCCTTGGCGAGGTTGTAGTTCCACGCGGTGGCGGTGTCCAGGACCGGGGCGCCCTCGGTGATGACCACGGCGAGCGGGATCTCCGCGTCCACGGCCTCGATGATGGCGTCCTTGGTGAACGGCGGCGGCACGAACAGGATCGTCGTGTCGGCGCCGGTGGCCTCCATGGCCTCCTTCACCGAACCGAAGACGGGCAGCTCGATGTCGTTGCCGTCCTTGTCCTTGTGGGACACGGTGGTGCCGGCCTTGCGGGCGTTGACGCCACCGACGATCTGGGTACCGGCCGCGAGCATGCGCGCGGTGTGCTTGGTGCCCTCGCCGCCGGTGATGCCCTGGACGATGACCTTGCTGTCCTTGTTGAGGAAGATCGACATGTGTGTAAGGTCCTCTTTTTCTTACTTGGCGGCCAGCTCGGCGGCCTTGTCGGCGCCGGAGTCCATGTTGTCGGCCAGGGTGACGAGCGGGTGGTTCGCCTCGGCGAGGATCTTGCGACCCTCCTCGACGTTGTTGCCGTCCAGACGCACGACGAGCGGCTTGTTGGCCTCGTCGCCCAGGATCTCCAGAGCCTTGACGATGCCGTTCGCCACCGCGTCACAGGCGGTGATGCCGCCGAAGACGTTGACGAAGACGCTCTTGACCTGCTCGTCACCGAGGATGACGTCGAGGCCGTTGGCCATGACCTCGGCCGAGGCGCCGCCACCGATGTCGAGGAAGTTGGCGGGCTTGACCCCCCCGTGGTTCTCGCCCGCGTAGGCGACGACGTCGAGGGTCGACATGACCAGACCGGCGCCGTTACCGATGATGCCCACCTCGCCGTCGAGCTTGACGTAGTTGAGGTCGTTCTCGGCGGCCTTCTGCTCGAGCGGATCGGTGGTGCCCGCGTCGGCGAAGTCGGCGAAGGTGTCCTTGTGGCGGAACTCGGCGTTCTCGTCCAGCGTGACCTTGCCGTCGAGGGCGAGGATCTCGTCGTTCGGCGTGCGCACGAGCGGGTTGACCTCGACCAGGGAGGCGTCCTCCTTGACGAAGACCTCGTACAGCTTGGCGATGGTCACCGCGGCGGCGTCCAGCACCTCCTCCGGCAGGTGGCCGGCCTTCGCGATCTCGCGGGCCTTGGCCACGTCGACGCCCTCGGTGGGGTCGATGTTGATCTTCGCGAGCCGGTCCGGGGACTCCTCGGCGACCTGCTCGATCTCGACGCCGCCCTCGACCGAGCACATGGCCAGGTAGTTGCGGTTCGCGCGATCGACGAGGAAGGAGATGTAGTACTCCTCCGCGATGTCACTGGCCTCGGCGACCAGCAGCTTCTTGACGATGTGGCCCTTGATGTCCAGGCCCAGGATGTCCTCGGCCCGGGCTCGAGCCTCCTTGGCATCCTCCGCCAGCTTGACGCCGCCGGCCTTGCCACGGCCACCGACCTTCACCTGCGCCTTGACGACGACAGGCTTGCCGATCTCGGCCGCGACCTTCTCGGCCTCTTCCGCGGTGTCCGCGACGCGCCCCGGGGTGGTGGGCACGTCATGCTTCGCGAAAAGAGCCTTTGCCTGGTATTCAAAGAGATCCATCAGCTCACCATCTTGACGTGGGTAGATTCGCCCGGCCCTGTTGCAAAGCCGAGTCCTGCCTCATCCTAGGCGCGCGGTGTGTCGCCCGTCGCACCCCGGGGGTATCCATGTGCACTGAATCACAGTGCACGCCCGCCCATTCGCGGCCGCTGCCGCCACTGGCCCCCCACGGACGCCCGCAGACCCCGTGAACCACACGAGTCACACGGATGTGATGCACCCCTCCCTCTCGGGGCGGCCACTGCCTTGCGGGACCGTTGCCAGTCCGTTACCTTGGACGACGTTCATCACGAAAAGATCACGGCGCGACGACAGAGGGGAAACGACCACGGTGAGAGAGTCGCATCAGGAAGTAGCAGCGACTCCTGTCGTCATCCCTCCGGCCGGTGCGCACCGGGTCGGCCGCCACCGGATGCCCGCGCCGCCGACCGCCCTGCGCGGTCGCGCCGCCGTCCTGGCCGTGGCCGC
>NZ_JAALDU010000014.1 GCF_014145015.1 Dietzia sp. E1
AGCATCCCCGCTACGCACTCCGGATCCGGAAGAGCCCCTAAACCTCTCGTCTAGCACTGCGTGCGACAGCATCGTGCCGGACGCATACGTACTAGCGACCGCGCCAATCTCCCTGTAAGCGGACTCGTACCTCCCTGCTGCCGGACAACTGATCTCCCTGTCAGCGATATCAAGAACGATCCTGTTAATCAACCAGCTTAACCGGACCTGGCATCCTTGGCGCGACTGCAGGGGCGAGCGACGAGCCCCTCTGATTGACCTAGACGCACGGGGAAGGCCTCAGCTCAGTTCCCCTTGAGAGGAATTGCGGGCGATAGTTGCAGGAACCGCTCGTTCGTCTGAACTTGGCACCGGCAGTTCGCTGGACTGGATCATCGGGCCGTCGAGTACAGAGGCGAGCAACTTGGCTTGTTTCGGGTAGGTCGCGATTGTAGAGGTCAGAATACGAAGCAGGTCCAAAAGCTCATCGTTCCATTCATCTTCCCACTCGGTCGGCCTAACTTTGTCCAAGGGCTTTGCGCTTTTTTGTGCAGCCCTGCCGATGCCCTTGGCAGTGCGGGCGCCGAGCCATTTATCGACAATGTTCATTCCCGCGACCTCGAACTCACGCACCTCGGGCAGGACGCCCCCGACAATCCCGTCTCCGACGATTAGTTGCTTCGTAGTCGCGTCGTAGCGAATATCCCGGGTGCTGGCGGGGAGGGTGATCACCGGCTTCAACCAAACCAAGTCTTCGCGGCGAGTGAGGCGGTGGGCTGGCCGATCCGCGCTTGTGTACCGGGTGGCGTAGGTGTGAAGCCATAGGAGATGCTGTCCTAGTTCGACGGCGTCGCCGAACAGCTCCGCATCAGCAGTGAGCGGCACACGCACAGGTGATGAACCTAGTGGCTCAGCAAACATATCGGTATACCCGGAGTGTGCAATCAATGCATAGCAATAGGCGAGGAAGTCCTCTGGAGTAATCGGGCGGTCAAACCGATCCGAGAGAAGTTTTAGTACGCCTCGAGTAATATTTGGCTTCGCCGCTTCCGCGTCACGGTATAGCGGGAGTACGTCCTTTCCTCCGTGATTGTTGTAATAGTGAAGATCTGGCACTGCGGTTGACACTGTGGCTGCAGGCCCATTGCTGATCCGGGCGGTCCACGGGGAGACTAGAAAGACTTGCTTGTCGGAAAGGGACTGCCAAAGAGCAGGGCTGTCAGTCTTGGCCAAACGTGGGTCGTCAAAGGTCCATTGTTGATCAAAAGAGCGCCAGGCAAGACGAACAATTGGCTCCGGGTTTGCATCAGCTGGAAGCGTGGCCAGAGGTGGCAGCGTCCCCACCTTGGTGTGGATGTTCCGTCCAGTCTTGGATGTTACGAATTTCTCCGCTCGCGTCTCGGCGTCATCGGTTTCTAGTAGATTTCGCCAGCGTCGCCGTAGAGTCTTCGGTGACGGAGCCACGGGCCACATCCTGTTGTACTTGATCCCCGGTTGCTGCCATGGAAACAGGTCAGCTAGTAGCGGAAAAGTGGACCACTGTTCGTCGGTGTGGCCGGGGAGAAATGGTTCGCCGTTTGGTGTCTCTACCACTTCCCAGTCGTCTGCGGGATCGAGCCGGTGTATTTTGTCCAACTGTTTGAATTTCTCTGCCCGCGTCCCGTGGATACGTCGATAGCGCACAGTAGCTACTCGAGATGCCTTTCCAGTCCGAACCAAGGTCACTATTGCGACCGGGGTCTGAATGTCGAAGACGTTCTCTTCTTTTCGGGCTCCGCGTCCTTCGCCACCAAGATCGATTACCCAGATCTCGCTAGCAGTATCTACGGCCAGCTTGCGCAGACCAACGAACGCCGGCCCGACGAGCCAGGAAGACGCGGTGATAAACGAGATGATCGACTTTTCCTGCGGCTTGCTCTGGAAAACCTTCCAGATCGCCCACCGCCAGAAGTAAACGTAGAGGTTGTAGAGCGAGGCTTGGGCCGAAAAGACCACGCCGGCCTGTTTCGCTGGGTCGATCACGTCGTCGAACAGCGAGGGTTCCCCGTTTGGACCGCGGTCCATGAGCCACCCGCCTCCTGAGACCGCGTCAATCCGGTCGTACGGGGGATTGCCTATGGCGACCGTGATCTGCTGGTTCTTCTTAATCGATCGAGCCTTCTGCGCTTCCTCTGCAAGAACGAGGGCATCGCCGAAGAGACCGGTCGGCATTGGCGTGCGCGGGTCTTCTAAGGTGTCGGTGAGATAAACGCCCACCTCATTGACCTGGACCATGTGGCCCTCTGCTTCCGCAAGACGTTCCCCGATTCGAAGTTGTGCCACTGCGTAGGGGCCTGGCAGGAGCTCGAAGGCGAGAACGTTCTTAGTGAGGTTCTTGGCGACCTGCTTGGAACCAGCTGGACCACGTTCGGTGAAAGCGGTGTTCACGGCTTGGTCGATTACGGCTAGTGGGTAAGTTCCCGATCCTGTGGCCGGGTCAAGCGTCACCACTGAAGCGGAGCCAAAGCCTAATTTCTGGCCGAAGCGATTGCGCAGGAGGTCATCGGCGATCCGGACTTGGCACTGCACGACACTGGTGGGCGTGTAGTAGACGCCCGAGCGGTTTCGAGCCTCGGGGTCGTAGCTGGCCAGGAAGTCTTCGTAGAACCAGAGCCAGGGTTCACCTCGAGAGTCCTTGGAGTTCTTAATGGCGGGAGCGTCGATGCTTGCGACTAGCCTGACGATCGCTCCGAGTTCCGGTGCGATGTATTCCATGAGGTCCGGAAGGCCGAGGACTGGACCGAGCGCGGCGGCAAGTACATTTCGGTGCGAGGCGGTCAAGGCCTCCTTGGCTTCTTGGAGCGACACAGAACCGTCTTGGTTATAGTCGGCCTTCCCTGTGAGTCCGGCGATCGCCATCGCATAGGCGATAACTTGCGCAACGTCACTCGAGAACTGTTCCGACGACGTGGTCGCGTGCACGGTTGTGTCCCACGTTGTCTTTGCTCGCATCACGGCAGCGCGCTTCTCGGAGAGGCCATCGTCTAGTCGTTGCCGCAGTAGTCGCGCCAATGGGGCAAGGCGGGCGGCGAGCTGGCTTACTCGCTTAATCGGTGTAGCTTGCGCTTCTCTGAAGAAGTGGAACATTGCGACGAGGCTCGCTGATTCCCATAATTCGGGAGAATCAAACGGAAGCGAGCATTCAGCGATCACAGTTCCTTCTCGGTAGAGAACGGCATCTTCGCCGTTCGTGACGATCAAGGAATCTAGTTGAGCTAGTAGTTCCCACTGTTTGGCTTCACGTCCGCGCCACTTCTCACCATTAAGAGTATGGCCTGGGGCCTTAAGTTCAATCCATCCACATTGCTTGTTGTCAATAGTCGCTGCGAAATCTGGGCGGACCCCATCGAGCTGTGCTTCTCGCAATAGGACGAGCTCTCCGACTCCGGCCTCCTTGCAGACGCCCGTCAGAAAGTTGTCTATCGGGGTGGTCAGCTGTGCCTCGGGCTCAGCCGCGATGCCGCTGAGTTCGGCGAGTTGAACTCGCTGGGAATATGTCGTCGCCAAGTCCAGCAGGGCCGCAGGTTCCACGTTGTTCTCCAAGTTCCCCGAGCGGTGCTCGCATTGTTGTCAGCCCATCTCGTCCCTCGGAGTTCTACCACGCGACTCTGACATTCCCCGGTAGCCCTTAGCGTCCGAGCCCAGTGCACGCGGTCCATAGAGGAGGTTCAACAGGGGCCCTTTTGGGTACGCCTACGCAGGACGGCTGCGGAATCGCTCATCGTGCTATGCCACACGGTCGCGTTCTCCACATCCAAGAAGACGGCCCGTCGGGCCTAGGGCGTCTTGGTACGTGGACCGGTCAAATATCGTCAGCAACGCCGCTGGTCGGCTGACCGGGTTCCCTCCGTCCTCGCCCCGCCGCGGCCCCCTCACCCCCCACTCCTAGACTGTCCCCTCGGCGCACGAGTCGCCGCGACCGACAGTCCGCCCACCCGAGGAGCCCTACGTGGAGTACGCGCAGATCGAGGCGCTGCGCGAGCGGCATCCTGCCTGGCGGATGCTGCGCGCCACGAACGCGCCGCTGCTGCTCACGGTGTTGGGCCGGTTCTTCGTGGAGGAGGGACGCGGGGCGAGCCCGGAGAGCGAGCTCGTCGCGGCGCTGGATGACCAGCTCTACGCGATCAACACCCAGGACCCGGCCAACCCGCGATTCGTGCGCACGGCCGCGGAGTACCTTGCTGACTGGGCCGGCCCGGAGGCGGGCTTCCTGCGTCGCTTCTACCCGCTGGGCGCCGACGAGATCCACTACGACGCCACCCCGGCCCTGGAGAAGGCCTACGCCTGGGTGCAGGGTCTGGCCGAGCAGTCGTTCGTCGGCACCGAGTCGCGCCTCCAGACCGCGGTGGACTTGCTGCGCCAGATCGCGCAGGGCACCGAGTCGGATCCCGCCAAGCGACTGGATCAGCTCGAGCGCCGCAAGCAGGACATCGAGCGGGAGATCGACCTGCTCCGCCAGGACCCGCAGGCCGGCCTGCTGGACCGCACCGCGGTGCGTGAGCGCTACCAGCAGTTTGCCACCACCGCCCGCGAGCTGCTGGCCGACTTCCGCCAGGTCGAGGAGAACTTCCGCGCCCTGGACCGGTCGGCGCGCGAACGCATCGCTACGTGGCAGGGCAGCAAGGGCGAGCTGCTGGCCGAGCTCGTCCACGGCCGCAGCATGATCGACTCCTCCGACCAAGGCCGCAGCTTCCAGGCCTTCTACGACCTGCTGCTGTCCACCTCCGGCCAGGAGGAGCTGTCCATGCTGCTGGATCGCATGACCGGCATCGAGGAGGTCGGCGCCGACCGCCGCCTGCGCACCATCCACCACAGCTGGGCCGAGGCCGCCGAGCGCACCCAGCACACCGTCCGCAGCATCTCCGAGCAGCTGCGCCGCTTCACCGACGACCAGGTGTGGCTGGAGAACCGCCGCGTGCTGGACCTGGTGCGCCAGATCGAGACCACCGCCCTCCACCTGCGCGAGGGGGAGCTGCCGGGCTTCGGTCTGGAGCTGGAGGAGACCAGCATCGACGTCGCCCTGCCCACCGACCGCCCGCTGTTCACCGTCCGTCCGGCCTCGGAGGTCAACAGTGACCTGGAGCCGGTCGAGGCGGAGGAGGTGGACACGTCCGCGCTGGCCAACCAGGTCGTGGTGGATCCCGCGCGCCTGGCCACCCGCATCCGCGCGCTGATCCCGGTGCACGGCACCGCGCGGCTGGAGGACATCATCTCCCTGTACCCGCTCCAGCACGGCGCCGCGGAGATCGTCGGCTACCTGGCGCTGGACGAGGACGATCTCGAGGTGACCACCCACGAGCATGAGGAGACCGTGATCGAGTACCACGAGGCAGGCAGACACATGCGCGCGACGATGCCGCGGGTGGAGGTCACCCGCCGATGACCGCCTCCGGATCCAGCACCTCCGACCATGCCGTCGGGGACCGTGTCACCGCCGGCCGTGTCACCCCCGAGCGCGCCGTGGCGGTCAGCGCCATCCGCCTCATGCAGGGCGTCGTGTACCAGGAGTCCGACGCCTGGGACGACCTGGTGCGCCACCAGGGCGCCGTCCGTGACCACTTCGCCGTCGTGGGACTCGAGGTGGTGATCGACGACGACGAGGGCTACGCCTACCTGCGGACCGCTGACACCCCGGAGGGCGAGAACGCTCTTCCTCGTGTCATCCGGCGACGAACTCTCACGTACGCCGACAGTCTCCTGCTGGTCCTCCTTCGCAAGCGCCTGGCCGAGTTCGAGTCGGCAGGCGATCCCGGGCAGCTGGTGCTCACTCACGACGAGATCGTGGAGATGATCCAGCTCTTCCTGCACCGCAGCACCGACGAGGCCCGCGAGCAGCACCAGATCGACGCCTCCATCAACCGGCTCGTCGGCATGGGCTTCCTGCGCCAGCTCAAGGACCGCAAGGGCGAGTGGGAGGTGCGCCGCATCCTCAAGGCGTACGTGGACGCCGAGACACTCTCGGACTTCTCGGCCAAGCTCGCCGAGTACGCCGACGCGGGCACCGCGGACGAAACCTCCGCCGACGCGGGCGCCGCGGACGAGAGCACCGTCGACCACCCGAGCGAGGACATCTGATGACCAGCGGCCTGTTCTCCTCGGTGGAACTCGGCAGCGGCGAGCGCCCCGGCTTCCGCCTGGCCCGCCTCGAGGTCCTCAACTGGGGCACCTTCGATTCCCGGGTGTGGACCCTCGAGCCGTCAGGGGAGACCCTGCTGCTCACCGGCGACATCGGCAGTGGCAAGTCCACGCTGGTGGACGCGGTGAGCACGCTCATGCTGCCCTCGCACCGGATCGACTACAACAAGGCCGCCGGCGCCGCCCGCAAGGAGCGCACCCTGCGCTCGTACGTCGAGGGCCATCACAAGACGGAGCGCAACGAGGCCACCGGCAGCGTCCACCCGGTGGGCCTGCGCGACGGCCACTCCTACTCGGTGATCCTCGGTGTCTTCCGCAACGAGGGCTACGAGGAGGAGGTCACCCTCGCCCAGGTCTTCCAGCAGCAGGAGGCCACCGGCCAGCCGTGGCGGCGTTTCGTCACCGCCGACCGGGCGCTGTCCATCGACCCGGACTTCACCGGTTTCGGCTCCGACCTCGGCGCCCTCATCACCCGACTGCGCGACAGCGGGGCCGTGGTGGACAAGGACTTCCCGACCTACGGCCGCGCCATGCGCCGCCTGCTGGGCATCCGCTCCGAGCAGGCCATGGAACTGTTCCACCAGACCATCTCCATGAAGTCCGTCGGCGACCTCAACGAGTTCGTCCGTACCCACATGCTCGAACCCGTGGACGCCTCCGCCCGCATCGAGGGCATCCTGCGCCACTTCGAGGACCTCACCCGCGCCCACGACGCCGTCACCCGCGCCCGCACCCAGCTCGCCGCCCTCGAACCGCTGGTCGAGCAGATCCACACCTACGACACCGCCCTCGAGCGCCGCGAACGGCTGCGCGAGGAGCGCCTGGCCCTGCGCCCGTACTTCGCCGAGCTCCGCATGGCCCTGCGCCAGGCCGAGATCGACACCCTCACCGCCGAGGTCGCCACCGCCAACACCGAGGTCGTCCGTCTTCGGGAGAAGGCCAGGGAACTGGCCACCGAGCGCGAGGCCCTGGTCACCGCGCGCGCCGAATCCGGCGGCAACCGCATAGGCGATCTCGAGCGAGATGCCGCCGCCGCCCGGGAGCAGCTGGACGAGCGTCGTCGTCGTCGGGATCGGTTCACCGACGCGGTGACCCTCGCCGGCCTGGACCCCGTCACCGACGAGGCGGCCTTCACCCGCCTGCCCGAGGCGATCGCCGCACGTGAGGCCGAGCTGGACTCCCACGGCGTCGACCTGGCCACCCGCCACAACACGCTGGTCATGGAACACGGCGAGCGCAAACGGCAGCTGCGCGAGGTGCAGCAGGAGCTGACCGGCCTGACCGGGCGGACCAGCAACCTGCCCACCGAGCAGCTCCAGGTGCGCGCGCAGCTGTGCGCCGAACTCGGCCTGGACGCCGCCGAGCTGCCCTTCGCCGGCGAGCTGATGGACATCGCCGCCGAGCACGCACAGTGGCGCGGCGCCGCGGAACGCGTCCTGCGCGGATTCGCCCTGTCCCTGCTCGTGCCGCAGGAGCGCTACGCCGCCGTGGCCGAGTGGGTGGACTCCCGCCGGCTCACCTCGCGCCGCGCCGACGGCCGCGAGGTGGGCGTGCGGCTGGTCTACGAGCGGGTCCCCGAGAAGCACGTGCCGCTGCAGCGGCCCCAGACCGACGGGCTGCTGCTCGCGGACACGGTGGAGATCGCCGACTCGCCGCTGCGCGGGTATCTGGCCAAGGAGCTCTACGCCCGCGCCGACCACCTGTGCGCGCAGACCATGGAGCAGTTCCGCGGCGCCGACCGCGCCGTGACCGTGCAGGGGCAGATCCGCTCCCGCAACCGGCACGTCAAGGACGACCGCAGCTCCACCACCGACGCCCGGAACTGGGTGCTGGGCTGGCGCAACGAGGACAAGGTCGACGCCCTGCGCGCGCGGTGCGCCCGGCTCGAGGCCGAGGTCGCCGAGCTGGCCGCCCGCCTCGACGCCGCCACCGCCGAGCAGACCGCGGCCGGCCAGGCCCGCACCGCGCTGGTGCGGCTGGCCGAGTACCCGTCCTGGCGGGACCTGGACTGGGCCGAGGCCCAGCAGCGCGCCGACTCCGCCGAGGCCGAGCGGCAGCGCCTCGTTCGCGGCAGCGATGAGCTGTCCGAGATCGACCAGCGGATCGCCGACCTCGACGCCCGCGCCGCCACCGTGGCCGACGACGAGCGGGAGCTGTCCGACCACCGGAGCCGCTGGCAGAGCAGCATCGACCACGAGCAGCGCCAGATGCTCCGGGACCAGCGGGTGATCGACGAGCTGGACGAGGCCCTGCTCGAGTCGGCGCGCGAGGTGTACCCGCGGCTGCGCGAGCGGCTCGGCTACGGCGAGGACCCCGGCGCCGAGCTGGCCCAGACCGCCGACGAGGCCCACTCCGCTGAGGCGGCGCTGTCGGATGCGATCGACGCCGACGTCGAGCGCGCCCAGCGCGAACTCAACGGCCTCACCACGCGGATCCACCAGGCCATGGCCGAGATCCGTCGCACCTGGCCGGAGCAGACCAAGGAGATGGACGCGGCCGTGGCCGCCCGCGCCGAGTACGTGCGTTTCCACGCCCGGCTGGCCGACGACGACCTGCCGCGGTTCGTGGACGAGTTCGAGAGCCAGCTGCGCAAGAACACCATCCGCGAGCTCGCCGGCTTCCATAACTGGCTGCTCCGTCAGGCCGATGACATCGGTCAGAAGATCGAGAAGACCAACGAGGCGCTGGGAGCAATCGACTTCAACCCGGGGCGTTTCGTCCGCCTGGACTGCGAGAACACGGTCAACCAGGAGGTGCGCCAGTTCCGCGCCGACCTGCGCGGGGTCACCGACGACGCCTTTGACGGTGACGGTCAGTACTCCGAGGCCCGCTACGAGCAGGTCCGCGCGATCCTCGAGCGGCTCCGCGGCCGCGAGGGGCACAGCGAATCGGATCGCGCCTGGCGCGCGCGGGTGACCGACGTGCGCAACTGGTTCACCTTCTCCGCCTCCGAACGCGACCGCGAGACAGACCGCGAGTTCGAGCACTATCGCGACTCCGACGGCAAGTCGGGCGGGCAGAAGGAGAAGCTGGCCTACACGATCCTCGCCGCCTCGCTGGCCTACCAGTTCGGCCTCGAATGGGGAGCGGCCAAGGCGCGCGACTTCCGCTTTGCGGTGATCGACGAGGCCTTCGGCCGCGGCTCGGACGCCTCCACCCGCTACGCGCTGGAGCTGTTCGCCAAGCTCGGCATCCAGCTGCTCATCGTCACCCCGCTGCAGAAGGTGCACGTGATCGCGCCGTATGTGCGGACTATCGGCTACGTGGACAACGTGGAGGGCCGCTACTCGCGGCTAGTGCAGATGACGACCGAGCAGTACCAGCGCCAGAACGGGCTCGGGCAGTAGGGGAGACGGCTGGGTCCCAGGGAAGTCTCGGGTGGGTGGTGCCGGCACCTCACCGGCACCACCCGACGGGAGTAAGCGTCTGCCATTGGCTCGCAAGCACTTATACGAGAGCGTCAGCCGAGATCAGCTGACTGATGGTTCCGAACGGTCGTTGCAGTGCCTCGCGAACGTCTGAGAACTCGGCGTGGCTACCCGGATACGTCCGCATTGCCGCCGAGTAGGCCTCCTTCTGCAGAGAGTTCCATCCGTCGGAATCGCGTCGCCACAGAGGATGTCCGAGGATGGAGATCCTGCCCTCAAACCCATTGTGTAGTGCTTTCAACCCTGCCAGATCGACGACTTCATAGGCTCCTTGCCCGGCAGCCGCAATGTTCGCGGCAGCTGAGGCGCTGTGCGCTAACCACCGTTGGAGTTCGAGTTCCTTACCAACAGCGAGATCGAACATGTCAAGCGCGAGTCGCCAGTCCAGGCTGCCGTGCAGCAAACGGTTATTGTAAGAACGTAGACAGTCAGGACACGAGCTGTCGCAGTCTGAATGAGCCGACGACGTCCAGCTGTACTCGAGATCATTCCGAGCGGTGTGGAGGAGGTTACTCAGCCGTTGAGGCTGAGCGATCTCTGTGGCGTATCCCGCACCGTTCTCAAGACGGTCGGCCAGGAATATCCTGAAGGAGGAGGTTCCGTTGATCGTGGCCGGCTGAAGACCGGCAATGATCTCATCGGGATCGATATCCAGCTCGATCTGGCACGCTCGCCGAATTGCTTCACCAAAGGACAAGAAGGCCGATTGTGCCGACGGCATCCGCCGGCCATCCGCCGGAAGCTGACGCCCGACGGTCTTCGGCGTGGTGAATGAGATCGTGACGATATCAGTAGTCCTGATAGCGCCGATCGCAGCGTGAGCGATTCGTTCGCCGATGAGGTTCGACTCGTCGACGTCGTCGTACAGGTCGGTATTCGCGACCACGACGGACTTGTCCATGCGACGACGCAGATCGAACAGCCGGCCCGAGTTGTCGTTGAGAGTCACGAGCTTCGCCTGGGAGTAGGCGTCGACGCCAACGGCTCCGGAAGAGAACGAAACTGTTGGGTTTTTAGCTACACCGACCGCAGGAGGGGCTACCGACTCCGAGATGTCGAAGTCATCATCGAAGTCCGTGGCGGACGCGTAGTCCGTGCGCCATCCCAGAGGCTCATACATAGTGACGGTTGTCGTAGTCTCACCACAGACCGCGCAACTGGCGAACTCCTGATCGAGATTGGTGGCACCGCACTCCTCGCAGCGAGTAACGAGCCGTGGCCGCCCGAGTGGATCCGCGGGCGCTACTTTGCCTGCCGCCATGCTGTAGGCAGCAAATCCGATGACGGTCCTCACCTCGCCGTCCCGAACGATCTTGGAGCCCGGGGTAAAGGTGCTGATCGCCATATCGAGAGGCCGATCAGTTAGGACAGCGTCCTGGAGGTCTACCATCTTCCGCGCAGGCCTTCGGTACACCGGCCGTACCCGGGTGGGGAATCCGAACATAGGGAGCAGGCCTACGCTGGCGAGTTCCCTACTCAGCTCAGTCTGCGGATCCGAGACGTCGGCAACGGCCGCCGCGATCTCATCGGCGAGATCGTGGCGGACCCATTGCTCCATGCTGCTGCGCCCTTGTGCAGTGATTCCGGTGTGGGAGGTGAGCCTGTCGACCACGGCGTCGACAGAAGGCGACTCCTCCAGCCACTTACGGATACGCGGCAGGTTGCCTGCTAGCTGCTCGACAGTGCCGAATGTGCCATGGAGGCTCTCCGTGGTCCACTTCGGAGGGTTCGGGAGAGAACCGAAGGCTAATCGGAGAACTTCTGATGCGACAACGCGCCTCGAGATCCGATCCCGGTTGGTGTCCAGGAATGGCTGCGGAGGTACGTCACCCGTGATGCGTTCCGGATGATTGAAGTAGTAATCGTCATGGCTGCGTCCTTTGCATACGGTTAGGGCGTACGAGAACGGTTGGCCGGCGCGCCCCGCCCGGCCGACGCGTTGCTGGTAGTTGAAGCGTTGAGGGGGCATGTTGGCCATCAGCGTCGACTTGAGTGAGCCGATATCCACGCCGACCTCCATGGTCGTGGTGGCGACCAGGACATCAAGCTCGTGGGTGATCGGGGACTCTCGTGGACTCGGCAGGAGAACGCCCTTGAAATGCCGCTGGCGCCGACGCTGCTCCTCCAACGGGCGGGTCTGGCCGGTCAGTTCAGCAACGGCGAGGCGGCGTGGTGGAAGCGTTGACAACCACGCGTAGTAATCGATGTCCGAAGCGGATAGAACCGACTCGATGAGCTCTGAAGAATTACATCGCCGGTTCGCACATATCCCTGCCGATGGGTGCAGGTGTTGGAAACCGCACCGAGCACACGTCCACTTGAGCTGGTGTTGGGGGACGAACTCAAACGGAGGTTCTGCGAGATTCACTGCGAGAAGCCACCCCGGGGCGAAACCTGCCTCGGCTTCGGCGGTGAGCCACTGGAGGAGGTCTTCGGGTTCGATCGAATGGCGGAGAGCAACCTGTTTGACGTAGCCGTTCACAACTTGCGGAACACCTTGCTGGGGCTCGCGGCTGCTGAAGGGGATGCGTTTGGCACCTCCCAGAATCCTCACCACCGAACGGAGAACCTCGCGCGAGGTCTCGGGGGATAGGGGCGAGGACGACAGTCGACTACCGCTGACCTCGACGAATCCGATTCCAGATGCTTCGATGTCGCGGCCGGTGCGGTCGAAAACCGCCGCAGCCATCTGCTTGCCGAGCTCCTGACTGAATCGTTGAACTGCCGTCGCCTGCAGCGTCGGTTCCAGCGGCTCCCACGCTCCGCTGACCGGCGGCTCGAATGCTCGGAACCACGAGGCTCCGTTTGCCGTTTTCGCCATGGAGGGGCCCGTGCCTCCGGGCGGGACCCCCATGTCCACCAGCCTTCGCATGACGAGTTCGCGAAGCCGTGCCCAGGTGGTCTCGGTGCTCTCCTCGCTGGCGAATGCAGCCAGCTTTTCGGCCTCATCGTCCGTCAGGTCGGTAAACCGTTGCTTCTGTACCAGATTCCAGATCTCGGGTTGCGCCGCGGACAGCGATCGGAAGGCGATTACTTCTTCAGCGGAAAGAGAGTTCATGTCATCGGCACCCCGCTTGAGGATGTCCAATTGGTCGGGTTCACCCTCGTCGAGCACCTGTGCGATGACCTGTCGGACGGTGTCACGGTAGTGGTTCCGGCTGACTCCTGCTGCGGTTCGGGCGGCATCGTCACGGCTATCAGTGAAGACAATCGTCCGCGATTCACTGGACGAGTCGCCCATCTCGCGGACGAGTTGCGAGAGGTACACCTGGGTCGATCATGAGTTGCCCGTGGAGTGATTGCGGATCGGCGATCGAACAGCGCCAGCCCAGAATCGATCGGACGACATGTTGTGACCCTTTTGGCCGCAATGCGGGCACATCTCCGGGAGGGCTGGGTGGACCGCCTTGTTTCCAGAATCGTGTGCAAAGGTCCAGCCGGTAGCAGCCTCCACCGCTGGCCCCATCAAACCGACGGAAGGTTGCAGCTCCACAGGAATGAAGTGGAACTTCGAACCCCCGACTGATCCCTTGGGGCCTTTCCTATCCCATGACTTGGCAACAGGTCTGGTCCCCGGCCAGTACCAGCGATACGTATCGGATGTGCGATGGGATACGCGGGTCGACTCTTCAAAAGGGTAGCGGGGGGGCGACGCCCCCAGCATCACTGAATCTTCGATGTGGCTCGCCACCCATCCGCCGAGGCTCACGTCTCCGCATTCCCAGCAGTAAAGGAGTTCCATAACCCGGGATCCGCAGTCGGGGCAACTGGTGGCGGGAACATCGAGGAGTCGTCCGATTCGGCGGTCGCCTTCCAGTTCAGCCACACCGGAACACTCGGGATCGACGCAGGCCCACAAACCCTTGGAGAGCCGGGCGAACATGTGGATTCGTAAAGGAACCGTTGTCGGGTTCGAGCTGGATGCGATCGTTTGGAGCAATTGATTGAGTTCAGGGTTACCGCCGAGCCGCTGCGCTATTCGGGATCTTGGGGTGGCTCTGACGCGTCCATCCTCGTCGACGCACGCGTTCGCAATTCTCGTGGCGGGGTCAGTGGAGTTCGTGTCGAGTTCGGCCGGTCGTCCGGCGGTTACGTGGAACGAGTCACCGGCAACACCGAAGAATCTCTCGAGATAAGTCCTGCCACCCTCTCCGGCGTCGAGTGACGCGGATGTGCCAATGCACCGGAGTTGCGGACTGTCCGGCGCTAAACCCAGTCGGTGCAGGAAATTTCGAAGAATCATCGCGACTTCACTTCCTTGCGTGCCGCGATAAAGGTGTAGCTCATCGACGACGAGCGTGAAGACTCGGGTCGGATCACTTTCCAGCCACTGCCGTGTCTGCTCGAAGATGGGCTGTTCGAACTCACGCATCAGCATCACGTTGAGCATCGAATAGTTGGTGACCATTATGTCCGGCGGGGACGCGATCATGTCCCAACGGGTCATCATCTCGTTCTGTCGGGGATCCGCGAATTGCTCAAGATCGGAAGCAGGAAGGCCCGCGCCAACCAGGTCATCCATCTCGGATGCCGTAGCGCGGAGAGACGCCGCGACTTCGCGAAGCAATCGAGGGTTCTTGTCGGGCATCCTGGTTCCGCCGGGCGTGACGCCTGTGTATCGCCCGAACCAGATCGGAGCACCGGGAAAAGACGCGGCAAGAGCTCTGGTGGAGCGCCTCAGGCGCACGATCTGGTCCTCGACCAGAGCATTTGTCGGATACAGCACGATGGAGCGCATTGCTGCAGGACGAGTCTCTTCGGCCCTGAGAGATAACCAACTGCTGCCCGGTCGCTGGGTCCACCAATGATGCGCCGGCGGTTGGGGCGACCAACGATCGGCTTCCATGGCGATGCGGAGCAGCAGTGGAAGTAAGAAGCTCTCCGTCTTTCCGGAGCCTGTTCCCGAGGTGACTATGACATTACGGCCCGGGTCAACGCCCGGTCTGAACGAGTGCTGGATCGCCTCCGCCTGGTGGGCGCGAAGCGAGATGGGGGAGTCATTCTCGACGAAACCGCCGAAAAGTGCTCTACCAACGGCGTCGGCAACGCGGTCCTCGATGCCGACACTCCGCGCTACCTTGAGCAGTTCGTTGGTAGACGGGTAGGGAAGTACCGGTTCGATGAGCGGTTCGGTGAAGAGCTTGCCGGGCCGCTCGAGGAGTGCGCGGCGCTCTTTCCTCAGGTCTGCGTCGCGGAGCCAGTAGGTGGTCTCGTAGTACCGCAGGTACGCGTCTTTGAGACCGTCATAAGTGTCCAAGGGGTCTTGTGCGTGCATCGCAGATCGTCCTTCTACCTAGGTCGAGAGACGGTGGCTGAGCACGCCGGCAACCGTCGCGGGAACACCGCAGTATGAGAGCAAGGACCGAGCAGTGAGTGCTTCGGGCAGTGAACCCGAACAAAGCACGGCGACTCGACCGAAAAGCCCCGGGAGATCGCAGCCAAGTGGGACGCTCACCGTCGAGCTGGCGCGATCGTAGCTGAGGAGCGGACGACCACCCGCTCGAGCCGCGAGGTGCTTGGTCAGTTGGACAGAGCCACGGGCGGCGGTCCTGTCGCCTATGTCAGCCTCCGTTCTGTACACATCGATGGTCGTGAAACGCGACAACAGGCGGTAGGCGCCGGGTGCTTCTGCATCCTTTACCGATTGCCACCGAGAGCGTTCGATGTCGAACCATTTGATGCTCTTCGTTTCGGGTAGCGGAATCCGCGGTAAAGCTGCCTCCACTTCGGAAAGACTCGGCAGCAGCTTCGCCATGTAGAGCGCGGCATCTGGCGCCACAAAGACCTCTCCAGAGGCGACGTCCGGCAGCTCGTCAAGGTCATGGGCAGACAGTCCGGAGACGATCCGAGTCGTCAGGCCCTTTTTCGATTCCACTGCAACGGTGCCGCCGGCAGCGTTCACCGCTGCCTCTAAGGAACGCAGCTCGACAGCGCTCCAACCTCCACACACGAGGTGCCTTCCGTCGGGTAGCTCTGCCAGGGTCTTCAGCCCGACTTCCCATCTCACCACTTCGAACCGTTCATCTCGCTCAACCTCGATGTGCGCCAACGCTTCGAGCCCGCGGGTGAAGTTGTCGACGAAGAGCGCGGTCCCCTCGACCTGGGAGGCCATGGATCGAAGAGCTGATACTGATCCGCCGCCGGCATGGACTAGCCCGTCAAGGGCGACGTCCCATGAAATTTCGGGGAGCGAGACCGCCGTCGCCTGGGGCATTGCGGCCTTCTCGACACCCTGAACATCGATGCCCGAGAACAGAGTTTCGGCCCGTCGAGGAGGGAGGCCGGGGTAGCGGCGGATGAGCCCGCACCCCTCGCAGCGGCCGATGATGAATTGATTTCTCAACTCTCGCCTCGTCTGCTGGCGGGCGGGGGTGGGTGGCATGACGAAGCGGTGTCGACCGGTGAAGACACAAGAACTGTCGTCGAGCGGCGGGATCGCCAGCTTCGCCCCTGACTCTTTATCTGAACGCGCCTTCGACCACCACGGGGTTCCCTGGGGGGAAACGAAATCAGCCTCGTTACTGACCGGGGTGGCCCATGCGCCATCGACGGCCCAGTCGACCTCAACCTCGGAATGGTCTCGGGCTGTCAGGGCATCCAACGGGTGCGCCAGATCGTGAGAAAGGCGGGGGGCTCGTTGCCACGCGGCGTGGTCCGGCGTCGCACCAGAGCGCAGGCGAAGCTGCATACTCTGTACTTCGGTATCGCCACTCTTGAGAAGAACCTCGTAGTCGCCTTCGCGAAGATCTAAGGCGCTCAGGTCGACTAAGAGAACCCCGTTGTCTGATACCCACGCAGCCTCGACAGGTCGATCATCGAGCGTCCACTTGGAGGTCAGAGCGACGGAGATATGGTCGATATCAGCGAGCGCACGGATCTCGGGCGGGACAGCAGTGGACCAGCGTGTGACGCGGCCGGGAAAACGGAATCCACCGTCGATGGTGAGCTTGGTGCGAATTAGAGGGACCAGTGGGGTCAGGTCAGAGTGACCCGGCGTGGCCGGTGCCGATAACAGCTGGACGTTGCGGAATAGGACCCAACCTTCTGGGACCCCTCGTAGCTTGTGATCGATGGCCTTCCAACCCGGCCGCGCATGATTCTCCAGCAGGTCGGACACTTTATTTGGCAGCGACCGGTCGTTCCGCACAAGGAGGAGGTAGTCCTCACCCAATGAAACTTGGTCCGTTTCCACGAAGTATCCGAGGAGCTGGTCGCGTCTCAAGGTGACGATCCGCCTCGGCAGGCGGATACTCGGACTCTTCGCTCCCGGGACACGGAGCGTCATGAGTCCGACGAGCGATGAACTCAGGTCGACAGGGACTGGTTGCCGTGGGCGGATGCGATTGCCCATGAGCTGTATCGCTTCCATCTCCACCTGACCCTTGGTGCTCTCGATAAGGATCGTGTCCGCACTCTCCACGCCGGGGAAAGTAGCGACGACGGTGGATTCGAGCCTGGGGGAGGGGAAGGAATTGACGTTCACACATAGCGATGTGCGTCCCACCGCCGCTCCGCCGACCGCGTTGCTGGCTCCCGAGCCGTCCCACTGGGAGAGTTCTGTAGCCACGACGTCCGCAAGGCGCGAGTGGCTGTTTTTGTTGGCCCACATCGACCGGAGTCGACTGGTCGCAGACGAATGCGGATGGTCTACCCACGTCTGCAGTAGGGGTCTGAGGTCACCTGCAGGGAGGTCGGTTCCGGGGGGAAGGCCGAATTCGTTGAAGAACGACCGAAGGGCGCTCCTATCGGCTTCGCGGATAATGGCTTGGGAGATGGGCAGCCCCACGAAGCGGTGCCCCAGTGCGTAGGCGGTGGGGAGACCGATCGCCCCGTCATAGGAGTTGAGCCAGCCGTTGAGCGCCGTCCAGATCTCCTCCGAGTGGGCCATGAACGACTTCTGGAGCCTGTCCTTGTCGGGTCGCTTCTCGGCGCCGAGGAGAGTGAACAGGTGTGGGTAATAGGCATTGGCCGCAATGTTCTTATCGCCCCCCATGCGCTCGGCCGCCGCACTGAACAGCGTGAGTAGTGCGATGAACGGAGGAGGAGTCGGGGTGTCCGCAGCCGTCTTACGGCGTCTCGCACGCCACCACCGCTCGGTCAGATTGGCGTGTTCGCGAAGGGGATCCGGCTCGGCCAGGCGCAACGTAGCGCGGACGGCGGCGGCGAGTTCCGAGACAGGCTCAGCGGTGCTGATGCCCAACTTCTTGGCGACAAGGGCCATTCGCGTGTCGTCCGGGTAAAGGTAGACCGGTGAGCCAGCGAACTGATCGTTGAAGTACTCGTGGGTCAGCGCTTCGTTCCATGCGCGGTACGAGTCCCAATTGGTTAAACGTGGGAGCACGCGGTTCCTTGTTGGGTGTCGTGGTTGTTGCACGTAATAACATCACAGGGGTCTGACACCAGTCGGTTGGTCCGTCAAATTCGCTGCGCGATTTCCCCAGTCAGCGGATGGAATGTCCTTGGTGGTCAGGTGGTGGGGCGGTTCGCTGCACCCGAGCAGGTTCGGACCATCGCTGTTCAGGCGCTGCCGACCACCTCGTGGACCTCTCTTGGCCGGCGGACCGCCGCGCGTCGGTGCCGTGACTAGAACCTGTCCGCCTGTGGTGATGGTGTACTTGCTGAATGACAGAGATAGCGGGCGACGAGGCAGTGAGTAGTCAGGATGTGCGGTCCGGGCACAAGGTGATTACCACCTTGGGCAAGGACCTGATGTACCAGCTGTCCACGGCGGGTCAGGAGCTGTTCCACAGCAATATGCTCTTCTGGCTGGCTACCAACGCTCCGGACGCGTCCGCGCCGATCTGGGAGATGTTCGGCCTGGAGACGCCCACCGCCGCCTTCCGCGAGTACCAGAAGGTAGATCTCTATGTGACAAGCGCAGAGGGCCACTTGTTCTTGGAGAACAAGGTCATGGCGCTTCCTGACGCGGAACAACTGGCGCGATACGCCGAGAAACTGGAGAAACAGGGTTTCGGCGACAACGCCCGGTGGATACTTCTCACGCTTATTCCGCCGGTATTCGACACTTCCCGAGTCGGTTCAGGGCGTTGGAGGTGCGTCTCCTACGCCGATCTGCTGCCTGCACTCCGACAAACCGTCGATGCGCTGGAAGGCAGCGATCGAGCTCTAGCGGCTCGGTACGCAGAAATGGCGGCCCACCTGGTCGAACTCGCCGGCGAGTACGACCCCCAGCGCGATCTGGATTCGCCCTTCTGGCTGGAGGCAACGCTCCAGGAGTCGCTAGAGGCGGCGAGGCTGGCGAGCGTGGTGAAGAAGCTCCAGATGGCGCGCTGTGCGGAGCTCATTCGGGAGCGGCTCAACGCGGCGGGGGAGAGGCCGGACGGTGCCCGTGTAGACGCGGGGATGTCGGCTCGCAGCAAGGGCGGGATCGTCCAGCACTTCATCGAGTACAAATCCGGGCGGGTTACCCGGAAGATCGGATGGCAGCTCGAGGGGCGGCAACTGCGACTCGTCGGCATCTTGGGAGACAAGGAATGGCGGAGGATCGATCCGGACAAACGAGGCCAGATCCTCGAGGAGGAGAACGAAGGTTACTTCTCCTTCAAGGAAGAATTCGAGCAGTTCAGTGACCTGCTTGAGCCTTACCCCGGTAAGCGGGAGTGGCTCCAGTACGGCGAGCAGTTCCGGTACCGGTATTCGACCGTGAAGGAGCAGACCACATGGTCGCGGCTCATCGATCTGCTGACCCATGCCTCCGAGAGGGCCTATCGGCAGACGGCTCACGCAGGACGGTAGCTACCGAACCGCCGAACAGCCCCGTGTTGCGCAGGCCCGGCCCTCGAACGAGGACCGGGCCTGAGCGCCTTCGGCGGGCCACCTCGCCAGACGCCTCGACGACTCACACAACTGGTGCCGACGGGCCGGCGCGCGCCGTCTTCGTCGTCGTCGTCATCTCTCCCTCCGTGGCGCCGC
>NZ_JAALDU010000149.1 GCF_014145015.1 Dietzia sp. E1
TGCAGTAGAGCTTGGCCGCCGACGGGGCGATCCGGCGATCCTCACCGGAGTGGTACTTCGCGGCGGCCTCGCGGACCATCGCCCGGCCCGCCATCACCCCCACCTGGATATCCGCCAGCATGGCCTGGACCAGCTGGAACTCGCCGATCACCCTCCCGCCCTGGGTGGCGGTGGTGGCGTGCGCGAGCGACTCGTCCAACGCGCGCTGCGCGGCACCGACCGCCAACGCGGCGATGTGCACGCGGCCTCGCGCGAGCGAGGTCATCGCGGCCCGGTAGCCCGCGTCCTCGTCCCCGCCGACCAGTGCGTCGTGCGGGACGCGGACTCCCTGGAGGCTCACCTCAGCGGTCCAGGCGCCCTCCTGACCCATCTTCTTGTCCTTCGGCCCCACCGTCACGCCCGGCGTGTCCGCGGGGACGAGGAAGACGGCGATGCCGGTGCCGTCGGCGTCGGCGGGGCGGGTCCGGGCGAACACGACGAACAGGCCGGCGAGCGGCGCGTTGGTGATGAAACGCTTGGTCCCGTCGATCACCCAGTCGGCTCCGTCGCGCACCGCCCTGGTGGTCAGCCCCGCTGGGCTCGACCCCGCGCCGTCTTCCGTGAGGGCGAACGACGCGATCACCTCCCCGGAGGCGATCGGCCCCAGCCACCTCGCCTTCTGCTCGTCCGTCCCGAAGTTCACCAGCACCTGCCCGGCGATCCCGTTGTTGGTACCGAACAGGGACCGCATCGCGAGGGTCGTGTACCCGAACTCCATCGCCAACTCGACGTCCTGGGTCAGGTCCAACCCCAGGCCGCCCCAGCGCTGCGGTATCGCGTAACCGAACAGGCCCATGTCGGCCAGCCCCGTGCGGATGTCCGCCGGGACCTCGTCGGCGTCCGCGATCTCCTGCTCACGCGGCAGCACCACCGTGCGGATGTAGTCGCGCGTGGTCGCGAGGATGTCCGCGAAATCGTCCCCGGATACCTCCGGTTCCCCCACTGTCGTGTTCATCGCCCGCCTTCCGCCGCTTCCAGCGCATCGCCTGTATGCTAACAACTATTATCATCGTTTGCGGGGTGACTCAACCGCCCCCTCGGCGACGGAGGCACCGATGTCCGACCCGACCACTCCCGCGGCGGCGGGACGACCCCTCGACGGCATCCGGGTCGTCGAGCTGTCGAGTTTCGTGGCCTCTCCCCTGTGCGGCCTCACCCTCGCCCAGCTCGGCGCCGAGGTCATCCGGGTCGACCCGACGGGTGGTGCCGCCGACGTCAACCGCTGGCCCCTCGCGCCGGACGGGACCTCCATCTACTGGACCGGCCTGAACCGCGGCAAGGCCTCGGTGACCCTCGACCTGCGGTCCGACGAGGGCCGTCAGGCGCTGCGGGACCTCGTCACCGCGCCCGGCGCGGGGGGTGGGATCCTCGTGACCAACTCCGCGGGCCGCGACTGGATGAGCCACGACGTCCTGGCCGCGATCCGGCCCGACGTCATCACCCTGGAGCTGCTCGGCCGACGCGACGGCCGACCGGCGGTGGACTACACCGTCAACGCCGCCCTCGGGTTCCCCGCCATCACCGGGCAGGTCGACGGGCGGGGCGGCGGGCCCGGCGTGGGACAGGCGGTCAATCACGCACTGCCTGCGTGGGACGTCGCCGCCGGACTCCACGCCGCCCTCGCCGTGGTCGCGGCGGTCCGCGACCGCGAACGGACCGGTCGCGGCCGGCACATGGTCCTGCCGCTCGACGACGTCGCGTTGGCCACCGCGGGCACACTCGGGTATCTCACCGAGCCCCAGCTCGACGGGACCTCACGGCCCGCTGTGGGCAACTACGTCTACGGGACGTTCGGGAAGGACTTCACGACCAGCGACGGCGGCCGGTTCATGGTCGTCGCCCTCACGACCCGCCATTTCCATGATCTGGCCCGCCTGACCGGGACGCGCGAGGCCGTCGACGCGCTCGAGACCGCGACCGGTGCCGACTTCTCCACCGAGTCGGACCGCTACTCCTACCGCGAGGTGCTCGCCGCCCTGTTCGCCCGCTGGTTCTCGGCCCACACGACCGAGGAGGTCGCCCGGGCGTTGTCGGAGTCGGTGGTACTCCACGAGCGGTACCGCACCTTCGCCGAGGTCGTCTCCGACGGCGATCTCGAGGCCAACCCGCTGTTCGCCCGCCTCGACCAACCCGGCATCGGCCCGTACCTGGCCGCCGCCCACCCGGCCACCTTCGACGGCGCACACCTGACCACGGGGCCCGCTCCCCGACTCGGAGCGGACACCGACCGCCTCACGACCGGAGGATCACCGGCATGACCCACAAGCCCGCCGCGCGCGACGACGTCCCCGTCTACCTCACGCCCGAGCGTCTGGCCATCCGCGACCTGGCCCGCGAGTTCACCGCCAAGGAGGTCCTCCCCGTCGCCGACCGACTCGACCCCGAACGCGGCGACATCCCCGACGGGCTACGGCAGAAGATGGCCGACATCGGGTTCTTCGGAATCATGGTCGGCGAGGAGCACGGCGGCCTGGGCCTGGGCGTGTTCGAGTACTGTCTCGTCGCCGAGGAGCTGGCCCGCGGATGGTTGTCCGTCTCGGGCCTGCTGGCACGCGGGAACGGCATGGGCGGCGGCTTCACCGCCGAGCAGGAGGCCCGGCTGCTCCCCCGCGTCGCGCGCGGCGAGTGGCTGGGCGCCTACGCGCTGTCCGAGGCCGAGGCCGGGTCCGACGTCGCCAACATCTCGTGCCGGGCTGTTCGCGACGGGGACGAATGGGTCGTGAACGGCACCAAGATGTGGTGCACGTACGCCGACCAGGCCGATTACCTCGTGCTCTTCGCGCGGACCGATCCCCACCGCGATCCCGACAAGCCGCACCGCGGGATCTCCGCCTTCCTCGTGGAGAAGGAGCGCGGCGGGTTCCCGCCGGGCATCACCGGCACCCCCGTGCGCAAGATCGGGTACTTCGGCTGGCAGACCTGGGAGCTGTCGTTCGACGACTTCCGCGTCCCGGCCTCGGCCCTGCTCGGCGAGGAGGGGAAGGGCTTCTACCTGGCCGTGTCCGGGCTCGAGGTCGGACGTGCCCACACCGCGGCCCGGGCCATCGGACTCGCCCGCGCCGCGCTCGAGGACTCGATCGCCTACGTGACGAACCGCGAGCAGTTCGGGCGGCCCATCGGCGAGTTCCAGTACCTGCGATTCCAGATCGCCAAGATGGCCGCGGACATCGAGGCCGCCCGCCAGCTCATGTACTCGGTGGCCACCGCCATCGACTCGGGGCGGCGGTGCTCGCTCGAGGCGGCGATGTGCAAACTCGTCGCTACCGAGATGGCGGAACGCGTGACCTCGCAGGGCATCCAGATCCACGGCGGGGCCGGGTACACGACCGACTTCCAGGTCGAGCGGCACTGGCGGGACGCGCGCCTCACCCGGATCTTCGAGGGGACGAGCGAGATCCAGATGCGGATCATCTCCGACGAGCTGCTCGGTCGCATCGGCTGAGTGTCCCGGATCGGCTGAGTATTCCGGATCTGCTGAGTCCCAGCGGATCTGCTGAGGTGGGCGCCGACGCCTGAGTACAGTCGGCGCCATGAAGGCTGCCGTCTGTGTCGAGACCGGATCCCCGCTGGTGATCGAGGACATCCCGATCCCCGAACCGCGGGAGGGTGAGGTCCTCGTGCACAACCACGCCTGCGGGGTGTGCCACACCGACCTGCACGTCATGAAGGGCGAGGTCGGGTTCCCGCTCCCCGGCGTGCTTGGCCACGAGATCTCGGGAGTGGTGGCCGAGGTCGGCCCCGGGGTGACCACCGTCCGGCCCGGCGACCGGGTGGTCGGCTCGTTCATCATGCCGTGCGGCTACTGCGAGAACTGCGCGCGCGGCATGGAGGACATCTGCTCCACGTTCTTCGAGTACAACCGGCTGCGGGGGACCATGTACGACGGCGAGAGCCGGCTCCGCCGGGCCTCCGGCGAACCGCTGTCCATGTATTCCATGGGCGGGCTGGCCGAGTACAGCGTCACCCCGGCCACGGCCGTGTTCCCCCTCCCTGAGGAACTGGACCTGACCGACTCGGCGATCCTCGGGTGCTCGATGTTCACCGCCTACGGGGCCGTCCGCAACGTCGGCGACGTCCGGACCGGGGAGTCGGTCGCGGTGGTCGCGGTCGGCGGCGTCGGTCAGAACATCGTCCAACTGTCCGCGGTGAGCGGTGCGGAAGCGGTCATCGCGATCGACGTCGACGACGACAAGCTCGCCCTCGCCCGCCGCATGGGCGCCACCCACACCATCAACTCGGCGCAGATCGACGCGACGGCCGCCGTCATGGAGATCACGGGCGGCCGGGGCGTCGACGCGGCGTTCGAGGCGCTCGGCTCCGCGGTCACGACCCGCCAGGCCACCGAGATCGCCAGGGAGGGCGGCCGCGTCGTCGTGGTGGGTATCCCGCCGGCCGGGACGTCGCTGGACGCGGACCTGGCGCGCATCGTCCGCCGGAAGATCCAGATCAAGGGCTCGTACGGCGCGCGGGCCCGACAGGACGTCCCCGCCCTCATCCGACTGTTGGCCGCCGGCAAGTTGGATCTCGGCCAGGTCATCTCGCGGCGCGTCCCGATGGCCGAGGCGCCGCGGACCTACGAGGCGCTCGACCGTGGCGACGTGCTGGGGCGCGCCATCGTCCTCACCGGCGACTGAGCGCCCTCGTCGAGAAGAGCGTTTCGCACAGATCCACTCGACCGATACGGGCGAAATCGTCTTCTGGATGGTGGCGAACGGCAATAGGCGGTGCAGCGGCCGCCGGGTACCGCGCGCACGCCGGACGACCCGCACACGCACCGACCCCCGGCCCACCGCCATCGCGGCGGGGACCAGGGGTCGGGTAGCGCTGATCGCGCCGGTCAGAGCAGTTCGATGATGGTGGCGTTGGCCTGGCCGCCGCCCTCACACATCGTCTGCAGGCCGTACTTGATGCCCTCGTTCTTCATGTGATGGACGAGGTCGGCGAAGATGCGCGCGCCGGAGCCGCCGAGCGGGTGTCCGAGGGCGATCGCGCCGCCGTTCGGGTTGAGCTTGGCCGGGTCCGCGCCGGTGTCCGCCAGCCACGCCATCGGCACGGAGGCGAACGCCTCGTTGACCTCGAACACCCCGATGTCGTCGATCGACAGGCCGGACTTGGCCAGCGCCTTGGCCGTGGCGGGGATCGGCGCGGTGAGCATGATGACCGGGTCGTCGCCCGCGAGGGTCGCGGTGTGCACGCGCGCCAGCGGGGTGCAGCCGTACTTCGCGGCGGCCTCCTCGCTCATCACCAGGATCGCCGCCGAGCCGTCGGAGATCTGGGAGGCGTTGCCCGCGTGGATGACACCGTCCTCCTTGAACGGCGTCTTGAGCCCGGCCAGCGCCTCGACGGTGCTGCCGCGGCGGATGCCCTGGTCGGTGTCGAACACGCCGTCCGGGGTGGTCACCGGCACGATGTGACCGGCGAAGAACCCGGCGTCCTGTGCGGCGGCGGCCTTCTCGTGCGAGGCCACCGCGAACTCGTCGAGCTGGGTGCGCGAGAAGCCCCACCGCTCGGCGATCATCTCGGCGCCCACACCCTGGTTGGGCGCGATGCCGTTGTACCGGTCCAGGAACTGCTGCCCGTAGGGGAACGAGTCGGAGGACACGTGCGAGCCCATCGGCACGCGGGTCATCGACTCCACGCCGCCGGCCACGACCACGTCGTGGTAGCCGGACTCGACCACCGCGACGGCGAAGCTCAGCGCCTGCTGCGACGACCCACACTGCCGGTCGATCGTCACGCCGTTGACCGTCTCGGGCCACCCCGCGGACAGGGCGGCGGTCCGGGCGATGTCGCCGGCCTGCTCACCGGCCTGGGTCACACAACCCCAGATGACGTCCTCGACGACCGCCGGGTCGATCCCAGCGCGCTCGACGAGCCCGTTGAGCACCACCCCGGACAGGTCGGCGGGATGCACCCCGGCCAGGCCGCCCTTGCGCTTACCCACCGCGCTGCGCACGGCCTCCACGATCACTGCACCCATGTGCTTCTTCCTTCTCTCTCGTGCGTCCCCCGGTGCCGGTCGACCCGGCGACTGGTAGGACATCCTAGGGTTATCCGATGTACGGCGGGGTCTTCTTCAGTTCGCCACGCGCGATCGTGCGACGGTGGACCGCGTCCGGACCGTCGACGATCCGCAGGGCCCGCGCCCAGGCGTAGAAGTACGCGAGCGGGGTGTCGTCGGAGACGCCGGCGCCGCCGAAGACCTCGATGGCCCGGTCGATGACCGCACACGCGACCTGCGGTGCGATGACCTTGATGGCCGAGATCTCGAAGCGTGCCTCCTTGGCGCCGACGGTGTCGATCATCCACGCGCAGTGCTGGACCTGTAGGCGAGCCTGATCGATCTCGATCCGCGAGTTGGCGATGTGCTCCTGCACCACGCCCTGGCTGGCCAGGGAACCACCGAAGGCGTGGCGGGACTTGGCCCGGTCGACCATGAGCGCGAGCGCCCGCTCGGCCATCCCGATGGCGCGCATGGCGTGGTGGATGCGGCCCGGTCCGAGGCGCGCCTGGGCGATCGCGAAGCCGGCCCCCTCCTCGCCGAGGAGGTTCTCCACGGGCACTCGCACGTTGTCGAACACGAGCTCGCAGTGCCCGTGCTGGTCCTGGTAGCCGAACAGGGGCAGATTGCGCTCGATCCGCAGGCCCGGGGTGTCGCGCGGGACGAGGACCATGGACTGCTGACGGTGGGTCTCGGCGTCGGGGTCGGTCTTGCCCATGACGATGAGGATCTCGCAGCGGGTGTCGGCGATGCCGGTGATCCACCACTTGCGGCCGTTGATCACGTACTCGTCGCCCTCGCGGCGGATCACGGTCTGGATGTTGGTGGCGTCCGAGGAGGCGACGTCGGGCTCGGTCATCGCGTACGCCGAGCGGATCTTCCCCTCCTTGAGCGGCTCGAGGTACTTGGCCTTCTGCTCATCGGTGCCGAACAGGTGGAAGGTCTCCATGTTCCCGGTGTCGGGGGCCTGCGAGTTGATCGCCTCGGGGGCGATGACGGGCGACCATCCCGTGATCTCCGAAACGGCGGCGAACTCGAGGTTGGAGATGCCTGACCACTCGGGCAGGAAGAGGTTCCACAGGCCACGGCGGCGGGCCTCGGCCTTGAGGTCCTCCATGATCGGCGGGTAGGCGTTGTCGCCGTGTTCGCGCAGATACGCGGACCACACGGGCTCGGCCGGGAAGACGTGCTCCCGCATGAACTCCCACATGTTCTCCTGCAGCTCGAGGCTGCGCTGACTGTGAGCGAATTCCATTGTTTCTACTCCTGTAGGGGTTGTCGGCGCGGACGCGGTCAGTGCAGGGTCATGCCACCGTCGGCCACGAGGGTCGCGCCGGTGATGAAGGACGAGGCGTCGGAGGCGAGGAAGACCAGCGCGGAGTCGAGTTCGGGCTGCAGTCCGAGCCGCCCGAAGATGGTGCTGCCGGTGATGTCGGCGAGCATTTTCTCGGGGATCTCGTCGGTCATCTCGGAGGCGAAGTACCCGGGGGCGAGCGCGTTGACGCGGATGCCGCGGCGGCTGCCCCACTGGTGCGCCAGGTCGCGGGTCAGGCCGAGAACCGCCGCCTTGGTCGCGGAGTACGCGGCCTGGGGCGCGAAGCCGGCGGTCAGGCCCAGCACGCTGGCGACGTTGACGATGCTCGAGCCGGGCCCCATGACGGCCGCGCACTCCTTGGCCGCCCAGTAGGCGCCGTTCAGGTTGACGTCCACCACGCCGCGGAACTGCTCGGGCGTCTCCTTGAGGGCGGGCACGGCGGTGCCGAGTCCGGCGTTGTTGACGAGGATGTCGATGCGCCCGTGGGCGTCCATCACCGCGCGGACCATCGCCGCGCAGGCCTCCGGGTCCGCGACGTCGCAGGCCACGGTCGTGGCGGTGCCGCCGGACGCACGCAGGTCGTCGGCCAGTGCCTCGAGCCGGTCCCGGCGCCGGGCGGCGAGCACGACGGTG
>NZ_JAALDU010000150.1 GCF_014145015.1 Dietzia sp. E1
GCGTACTGGGTGCTCTGCCGGCGGACCAGCAGGTCCAGCCGGAGGAGGATCGGCCGGAACTGTTCGGCGAGACCCAGAGCGGGCCCGACCTCACCGGCGTCCGGTTCCCTCGTCGTCGTCACCATGACCCCAGCCCCCTCGAGACCGGCTCCCCCCGGGAGCCTCGCGGCACCGAATGTAAGCCCTTCTTCTCCCGCCGTGGGGCGTCACGTCGAGGCACTGGTGGGGCGGCGTGTGGTGGTGGACACTGAACGCATGGGTTTGTATCACCAGATCACCGGATCCGGACCGACCATCGTCCTCATCCACGGCGTCTGCCACCGCGCGCACGCCTGGGACGCGGTGGTCCCGTTGCTCGCGGACCGGTTCCGCGTGGTCGTCGTCGACCTGCCCGGACACGGGCGCTCCGCCGACCTGCCGGACGCCGGGGACGTGCTCGACCACTTCGTCGGTGAGCTCGTCGACCTGATCGAGGCGGTCGTCCCGGCCGGCGAGCGGCCGCACATCGCCGGCAACTCCCTCGGCGGCTTCCTCGCGCTGGAACTCGGCGCGCGCGGGTTGGCCAGCAGCGTCACCGCGCTCTCGCCCGCCGGGTTCTTCCGCTCGCACGCCGAGTGGCGCTACACGATCACCGTCTTCCGCAGCCTCCGACGCGCGGCCGGCAGACTCGGGCGGCACATCCCCGCCCTCACCGAGCGGGCCGCCGGACGCGCGGTGATGATGGCGGTGTTCTGCGCCCGCCCGTGGCGGTACCCCGCCGAGGCCGCCGCGATCGACAGCGAGGCGATCGTGTCCAACACCGTGCTGGACCGGGCCGACCGCCGGACATTCCTGTTCTCCGCGCCCGTCGACGAGAACCTCCCCATCACCCTCCGCTGGGGCCGGTTCGACATGGTCCTGCCGGTCGGCCAGGTCAAGCTCGCCACGCGGCTGTTCCCGCAGGCGAAGGTGGAGATCACCGCCGACGGGCACGTGCCGATGTCCGACGACCCGGAGGGCGTGGCCGCCTCGATCGCGGCCTGCGCCGAGCGCGGGCTGGCGTATGCGGGCGCGGCACCGGCCGTCGCGGCGCC
>NZ_JAALDU010000151.1 GCF_014145015.1 Dietzia sp. E1
GACGACGACGAGGACGGTCATCATGCTCACGACGAAGACCGGGAGGCTGAGTAGCGCGGACCAGTATCCGAGCGCGTCGACGTCCTGACCGCCCAGCTCCGCGGCGACGAGGGTACCGGGGCCGAGTGAGCCCCACGGGACCAGGACCAGCCCGAGCAGTCCCACGACGACCGCCTTCACCGGCGACAGGCCCATCCGCACCAGCAGCGGCGCGGTGATGACCACGCCCAGCCCGAAGCCGGTGACCGACTCCATGAACGGCGTGAGGCCGAACACCAGCAGCAGGATCGCGGGCACCCGGTCACCGCCCGAGCCGATCCGCTCCAGCCACCTGGCGATGTGGTCCCTGCTCCCGGTGGCCGACAGGGCCGTGGCCAACAGGACACCGCCGAGGAGGATCAGTGCGACCTCGAGCACCGTCGGCCCCAGCTGGACGGCCGCGGTGGCGACCTCGTCGTCGTCGGGCCGGAAGACGGTGACCGCCCCCACCAGGGCGGCGACCAGCCCCGCGGTTCCCGCCACCAGCGAGGGGACCCGGAGAGCCAACAGGGCCAGGACCACGACGACCGGGGCGACGGCGACGCCGGTCAACAGGAGCGGGCTCATCGCACCCAACCTACCCAGGCCGGAACGCGGCCCGAGCGGTTGCGAGACCGGCCGGGCCGGAGCACCCTCGGCACTCACGAGAGGACGAGAGGGGTGAGACGATGCGATCCGTATCCGACCAGACCGTCGCCGACCTCGGAGGGCGGTGGAGCGTGCTCACCCGGCAGAAACTCGACCACGTCGAACTCGACCGACTACTCGAGGCGGTGCAGGCCGGTCGCGGCGACGAGCAGCGGCGGCTATTGCTGAAGACCTACCGTCTCGTCTTCCCCCACGCCTTCGCCGAGGAATCCGTGCTGTGGCCCGTCCTGCGCGCCGAGCTGCCCGACGGCCACGCGCTGACGCTGCGCGTGGAGCAGGAACACCAGGAGGTCAACGAGCTGGTCACCCTGCTGGAAAACCTCGGCGACGCCCACCCCGAACGCGATGAGGTGCTGCGCCGGCTCGTCACCGTGCTGCGCGACGACGTACGGGACGAGGAGGACGAGCTGCTGCCGCGGCTGCAGGAGAAGCTGAGTCCTGCTCGGCTCCGGGCCCTCGGCGTGGCGTGGGAGGCGGTCCGGCGCACCGCGCCCACCCGTCCCCACCCGGTGGTCGCCCGACGGCCCCCGGGCAACGTCGCGGCGGCGCTCCCGCTGACCGTGACCGACCGCCTGCGCGACCTGCTCGAGACCGCCGCCCTCC
>NZ_JAALDU010000152.1 GCF_014145015.1 Dietzia sp. E1
GGCGCCCGGCGGGGTCAGCCGATCCGGCGCCGGAGCTCGTCCACCCCGCCGCCGGTGAGGTCGCCGAGAAAGGTCCCGCGGCCCGCCATCGCCATGACGAGCGCGAGGGTCGGCCCCGCCACCTCCGAACCGGGGCCCGCCGAACCGGGGCCCGCCTCGAACGGCCCGTCCGTCGCCCGCAGGCGCAGCCCTTTGACGAGCGTCGCGCTGTTCACCGCGAAATCCTTCGACGCGTAGAACGAGGCCACCGCGGTGAGCGCGTCGATCGGGTAGTCGCGCAGCCGGCCGAGGGGTCGGCGGATGTCCTCGGCGTGCACGATCGTCTCGCCGAGCCACGCCGCGGTGTCACCGAACGGCGCCACCCGCAGCGTCGACGAGTCGACGAAGTTCTCCAGCGTCTCCCGTGGGGTGGCGCCGAGCTGCTCCTCCAGCCGCCGGCGGTTGTGCCGGTCGGTGTCGAAACCCGCGCCGACGAAGCTGCGGATCCACCGCAACCGGCCGGTCCGGGCCACCGCGGTGAGGTGCGCGACCACCTCCTCGACCCGCCACCGGGTACACAGCGAGATCACGTGCCAGTCGGTGTCGTCCAGCTGACCGAGTTCGTCGGCGAGCGCGTCGCGCTCGAGGTGGATGGCGCGCCAGAGCCGGTCACTGTCCGCGGATGGTCGGCTCATGGTTCCTCCCGGACGCGGCGACTCGGCTGAGGACATCGAACCACGCGGCGGCACCCGGCGGCGGCGAGTCGTCGCCTCCCGGTCCGCGCTGAGTCCCGGTCCGCGCCGTCTCGCAGCCCTCACCGCCCACGGTCGGCATGATGGGAGCAGCCCCCGGCCACAGCCCACAGCCCCCGCCCCCTTGGAGGTCGACATGCGCAAATGGTTCCTCGGCGCGCCACTGGCCGCTCTCGCCGCGGTCGCGGCCACCGATCTGCGGCAGACCCGCTACCCGATCCTGCGGACCTTCCCCGTCCTCGGCCACGCTCGGATGGCACTGACCGCCATCGGCCCCGAGCTGCGGCAGTACATCGTCGCGGGCAACGACGAGGAACGTCCGTTCACCCGCGACCAGCGGGACTGGGTGTACGAATCCGCCGAGACGCGGGCGACCACGTTCGGCTTCGGCACGGACAACGACATCGAGTTCCTCGAGGGCTACCCGATCGTCAAGCAGCGCACCTTCAGCGACGTCACGCTGTCCGCCCGCCCGCACGCCGGGCAGCAGCTGCCGCTCCCACCCGCCAAGGTGCTCGGCGCGGCCCGGGGCCGCGCCCGCGCGTACCGACCGGAGTCACTGGTCAGCATCTCGGCGATGAGCTACGGCGCGCTCTCCGCCCCGGCGGTGGAAGCGCTCAACCGCGGCGCCGCCCTCTCGGGGGCCCTGCACAACACCGGCGAGGGCGGCCTGAGCCCGTATCACCAGAACGGCGCGGACCTGGTCTTCCAGATCGGCACCGCGTACTTCGGGGTCCGGGACGACGACGGCCGCTTCGACATCGACAAGCTGGTGGCGCTCACCGAGAAGCACCCGATCCGGGCCATCGAGATCAAGCTCAGCCAGGGCGCCAAACCGGGGCTCGGCGGGCTCCTGCCGGCGGCCAAGATCACCGAGGAGGTCGCCGCGATCCGCGGCATCCCGATGGGTGAGGACTGCGCGAGCCCCTCCCGCCACACCGCCTTCCACGACGTCGACTCGATGCTGGACCTGGTCGAGGAGATCGCGGACCGCACCGGACTGCCCGTCGGCATCAAGTCGGCGGTCGGCGACATGACCTTCTGGGAGGATCTCGCCACCGCGATGGTCCCGCGCGACCGGGGCGTCGACTTCATCACGATCGACGGCGGAGAGGGCGGCACCGGAGCGGGCCCGCTCGTGTTCACCGACGCCGTGTCCCTGCCCTTCCGCCTGGGCTTCCCACGCGTCTACTCGGTCTTCGCCGAAGCAGGGCTGACCGACGACGTCATGTTCATCGGGTCCGGCAAGCTCGGCATCCCGGAGAACGCGGTGGTCGCACTGGCGCTGGGCGTCGACATGATCAACGTGGCCCGCGAGCCGATGCTGTCGGTGGGCTGCATCCAGGCGCAGAAGTGTCACACCGGCGGATGCCCCACGGGGGTCGCCACCCAGAACCCCTGGCTCGTCCGCGGTGTCGATCCCACGGCGATGGCGGTGCGGTGCTCGAACTACATCCGGTCACTGCGCCGCGAGCTCGTCAAGGTCGCCGGCGCGGCGGGGGTCCCGCATCCCGGCCTCATCGGACCGACCGACGTCGAGCTCGCCCGCGGGACCCGGGACGCGCACACGCTGGCCGACATCTACGGGTACCGGGACGGCTGGGGGCTGCCGGGCGAGGACGATGCCCGCGCCATCACCGAGTTCATGGTCGCCTCCGGCGTCGCGGAGTACACGGCGGCCGTCACGCCGCCGGGAATCCGCCCGCGCGCAGGAGCCCCAGCTCGCGATTGAGGTTGGCGTGGGCCTGCTTCTCCCACATGTCGCGTCCCGCGCGCGTGAGGAACACCGAGCGCCGCTCGAGCAGCCCCTCCAGCGCGCCGATACGCCCGGCCACGAACCGCTCGCCCGGCACGTGGGCGTACTCGTGGCGGACGTCGCGGGCGTAGGTGTCATACGTGTCGGGGTCGGCGCCCAGCACGGCGAGGTCGGCGTCGGAGAGGACCGAACCGTTGAGGTCCCCCGGCTCGACGCGGTGCCCGCCCATGAGCCGGACCAGCCGCGCGACCTCGGCGGTCGGCGCAGCGGGGTCGAGCACTCGCTCCGCCAGCGCCGCGGACTTCTCGGTGTTCTCCGAGCCGGCGGGGTCGAACACCGCGGCGTGTAGCCACGCGGCCAGGCGGACCTCGGTGCCGTCGAACGACTCCCCGTCGGCCTCGAGCGCGTCGATCGCCCGCAGGACGGCCCGCAGGTGCGTCTCGTTGTGGTACCGCCGCTGCGGCTCGTTCCAGCGTTCGAGCAGGTCAGCACGCAGCTCGGGGGCGAGGAACTCGACGGTGGCGTCGAGGGGGTCAGCGGAGGCCGTGCGGTCCGTGTCCATGGTCGGACTCTACCGCCGTGCCCGCTCCGGGCAGGCCGGATCGGCCGGTCCCGGCCCCGGAGGCCTGCCCACCCCTACACGTCCAGGTCCGCCCCCGTCGGCGGCGGGAACCCTTCGAGGGCGGCGAGTTCGCGCTCGTCGAACGTGCGGGCCCGCGACAGGAACCGCTTCCCGGTCGGGTTCTCGAGACTGAACCCCGAGCCCCTGCCCGGGACGGCGTCCACCACCAGTTGCGTGTGCTTCCAGGTCTCGAACTGTGAGCCCGAGATCCACACGCGTACCCGGAGACCGGCCGACGCCCCGGGGGCGCGCGCCTCGTCGTCGTCGTCACCCAGGTCCAGTTCCCCCACCAACACGTCGCGCTGACCGACGCGGAACTCCCCGTCCGGGTAGCACATGGGCGCGGACCCGTCGCAGCACCCGCCGGACTGGTGGAACATCACCGGCCCGTGCCGGCCGACGAGCTCGCGGAGGAGCTCGACGGCCGGCTCGGTCGCCACCACGCGCGGAGGCAGATCCCCGGGCGCGCCCTCGGGCGCCGCGGCGCGCGCGGCGATCCGCACGCTCCCACCCGAGGGCAGCCCGCACACGTCGTCCATGCTGCTCACGCCCGGCTCAGAAGAAGCCCTGCGGCTTGCCCGAGTAGCTCACGAGCAGGCACTTGGTCTGCTGGTAGTGGTCGAGCATCATGAGGTGGTTCTCGCGGCCGATGCCGGACTGCTTGTAGCCGCCGAACGCCGCGTGCGCCGGGTACTGGTGGTAGGTGTTGGTCCACACGCGGCCGGCCTGGATGGTGCGGCCGGCGCGGTAGGCGGTGGTGCCGTTGCGCGACCACACGCCGGCGCCGAGGCCGTAGAGGGTGTCGTTGGCGATCGTCATGGCGTCGTCGAAGTCGGTGAACGAGCTCAGGGAGAGCACGGGCCCGAAGATCTCCTCCTGGAACAGCCGCATCTTGTTGTGGCCGCGGAACACGGTGGGCTGCACGTAGAAGCCGCCGGCCAGGTCGCCGTCGAGTTCGGCGCGCCCGCCGCCGGTGAGCACGTCCGCGCCCTCCTGCTTGCCGATGTCGATGTAGGACAGGATCTTCTCCAGTTGGTCGGTGGAGGCCTGCGCGCCGATCATCGTGTCGGTGTCCAGCGGGTTGCCGGTCTTGATGCGGTTCGTCCGCTCGATCGCGAGCTCGGTGAACTCGTCGAAGATCGACTTCTGCACGAGCGCGCGCGAGGGGCACGTGCACACCTCGCCCTGGTTGAGGCCGAACATCGCGAAGCCCTCGAGAGCGGCCTGGCGGAAGTTGTCGTCGGCGTCCATGACGTCGGCGAAGAAGATGTTGGGGCTCTTGCCGCCCAGCTCGAGGGTGACGGGGATGAGGTTCTCCGAGGCGTACTGCATGATCAGCCGGCCCGTGGTGGTCTCGCCGGTGAACGCGACCTTGCGGATGCGCGGGTTGGAGGCGAGCGGCTTGCCGGCCTCGGTGCCGAAGCCGTTGACCACGTTGACCACGCCCGCCGGCAGCAGGTCGCCGATGAGGGACATGAGGTAGAGGATCGAGGCGGGCGTCTGCTCGGCCGGCTTGAGAACCACGCAGTTCCCGGCGGCCAGGGCGGGCGCGAGCTTCCACACCGCCATGAGGATCGGGAAGTTCCACGGGATGATCTGCCCGACCACGCCGAGCGGCTCGTGGAAGTGGTAGGCCACCGTGTCGTCGTCGATCTGGGAGATCCCACCCTCCTGGGCGCGGATGGCACCGGCGAAGTAGCGGAAGTGGTCGATCGCCAGCGGGATGTCCGCGTTGAGGGTCTCGCGGATCGCCTTGCCGTTGTCCCAGCTCTCGGCCAGCGCCAGCTTCTCGAGGTTCTCCTCCATCCGGTCCGCGATCCGCAGCAGCACGAGCGAGCGCTCGGCGGCGGAGGTGGCGTTCCACGCGGGCGCGGCGGCCCACGCGGCGTCGAGCGCGGCCTCGATGTCCTCGGCGGTCCCGCGGCCCACCTCGCAGAACACCTGGCCGGTGATGGGGGTGACGTTCTCGAAGTACTCGCCCTTGGCCGGAGCCTTCCACTCGCCGCCGATGTAGTGCTCGTAGCGGCTCTCGTAGGACATCACCGCGTCGGCGGAACCTGGCTGGGAGTAGACGGTCATGTCGGGCACCTCTCGTCTGCGCGCGCCGGCCCTCACGGCCGGCGACTGTGATGCAGGACACTAATCGCGGGAGGGTTGCACGGACGTTGCACGCCGCGCGGAGCGGCGAGGGCGGCCAGGGGCGGCCACGGGCGGCGTGGGAGGAACCGGGGCGACGACGACGAGGCGCTCAGGCCCCCAGGCGGTCGTCCAACACCCGGTGCACCGAGCGGGCCGAGGACCTCGCCGCCGGGGAGAGATCGGGCAGCGACCCCAGGGCCCGCCAGGCGTCGGGGTCCTCGCGACCGGGGCCGGCGGTCCAGGCGCGCAGGGCCCGCACCGATCCCGCGCCCAGCGCGGCGGC